>NZ_CP016201.1:575447-599366 GCF_001683335.1 Selenomonas sp. oral taxon 126 | reverse complement strand
TCCGTCCTTACTGATCTCGTATGCCGCGCCGTAGACCTCGCTCGGATAGTTGTCGCAGAGGTGTTGGAGCCCCTTTTTCTGCTCCTCTGAGATGCTGTCCCCCGCATAGTAGAGCGGATCCCTGTTCAGGAAGTGCCGACTGATGAGAAGCTCGAGCCGCCCGTCGTGGTCGAGATCGGTGACAGCGGCGTAGAAGGTATAGTGACTGCGCTCCGCCATGCCGCTCTTTAGGATGCTGTCCCATGTGTGGTAGAGGGTATTGATTTCCTCCTGTATCACACCCGATGCCGCCATGACATCGAGCTGTGCTTCGGTGTCGATCACTGCGGGGGCGGCGGAGGCAGATGCTGTCAGCGAGAATGCGGCAAGTGCCGTGATGATGGTTTTTTTCCATGCGTTCATCCTTTTGCTCCTTCCAATGCGCCGTAGACAAAGCCTGCCCACGAGGCAGCAAGGGCTTCGTGTGGATCGCGGTTGAGCTCGTCGCCGCTCACCCAGCGGATAGAGCTTGCCGGCAGGAGTGCCTCGTCAAAGGTCTGATACAGATCGGTCTGCTGAAATTGCCGTCCACTCATATTTGTATGGGCGGGATCGCCGTCAAAGACACTGGCGGAGACGTGGATTTTCCTGCAGGTGGAGGGGCTGTCCACGTCCTGATAGCTGCCTTTTTCCACGGCGAGCAGCTGACAGCGCAGCGTTCCATGGTCGAGGGCGACGCGCTGATAGGACGCTGTATAGGAGTATGAAGGATCATTGTCCGTGAAGCAGCTGCCCCGGGAGACGGTCACGGTGCGGACATGATGCCAGCGCGTGCCGTGCTCGTCAATCTCACTGAGGGGTTGGAGGTTCATCAGATCGGGCCAATCGTAGCCGTTCTCTGCGCGGAGGCGTTCGAGCCGTCCGTCCGCAGAGATCTCGTAGGCGGACAGGCTGATATCGATCGGGATATCCACAACACCCGCCGCATGGGGGCCGGATATATCCATCAGCGTCATCGCATGGCGAAACAATAGCTCAAGCCTGCCGTTGTGGTCGAGGTCGGTGACGGCGATGTGCGTCAGACGGCGGTTGAAGCGCATGAGGTAGGGATGCGGTGTCTGCCCCTCGTCCCAGCGCGCGACGAACTCGTCCTTCCAGAGTGGCTCTGCCTCCGCGATCATCTGCAGCTGTGCCTCAGGGCTCGGCGCAGCTGCGGCGGGAGCGGGGGCGGCAGATGCCGTCAACGAGAGCGCGGCAAGTGCTGCGAGAATGGTTTTTTTGAGTGAAATGAATGTCATTGCCGTACCCCTTTCGTGAAAAATCTTTATCCCTTGCCGTCAATGACACCGTAGAAAAAACCAGCCCACGAGGCAGCAAGGGCTTCGCGTGGATTGCGGCTCAGCTCATCAGCGCCCATCCAGTATACGGCACAGGACGGCGTGTAGATGTGCGTAAAATACCGATAAAATGGGCTCTGTACGAAATCTTCATGACGCATCCCTAGATGGGCGGGGTCGCCGTCGTAAATATATGCGGAGGAGGGAACTGCCTCGACGCGGTCGATGTCATAAACGTTGTAATAGCCGTTTTCCTCCGCGCACAGCTCACAGCGCACCACACCGTTTGCAATGGCGAACCGCTGATAGGCGACGGTATAGCTGTAGTGATTGTGCTCGTCCCTCGTGATGGTGCTCGTGCTCATGTTGTACCAACGCGTATTGTCGCTGTCGATCACATTGAGCGCCAGCCCGGTCAGATCGGGTGCGCCGTAGCCGTTCTCCGTCTCGGGGAGGCGTGCGAGTCGGCCGTCTGTGCCGATCTCGTAGACCGCCATGGCGAACGCTGTGGGGATGGTGCGGAAGGGATAGGGGGTGATGCCCTCCTCCACGCTGGTCATGGCAGCATGGCGGAAGAGCAGCTCCAGCCGACCGTTGCCGTCGAGATCGGTGACGGCAAAATACGTGCGAGTGGGGTCGAAGGACCGCAGATGTGGCTGCGGTGTATTGTCGTCATCCCCGCACATGATGAACTCGCTTCTCCAGAGCTTTTCCGCCTTGGCGATGGCGTTCAGCTGCTTCTTTGCTGCCGCAGGCGACGTGATGTGCTGTGCGGTGGAGGATGTGGCAGAAGCGGATGCCGCCGTGAGCATGAGAAGGGAGAGTACCGCGACGATTGTTTTCTTGAGCGAAATCTTCATGGTGTGCCTCCTTTATCTCTGTTTACAGACCATCGTCCCGTACTTTTCGGTTAGAACTTCACCTCGGGCACGGCGTCCGCGCTCTCCTTTGCCTTGAACTGGGGCTTTTGCGTCATGTTCATGAAGCCTGCGAGGAACATGCCGGGGAAGGTCGAGATGCGCACGTTGTACTCGCGCACTGCCTCGTTGTAGTCGCGGCGTGCGACGGCGATGCGGTTCTCAGAGCCCGACAGCTCGCGCATGAGTTCGAGGTACTGCGTGTTTGCCTTGAGGTCGGGATAGGCCTCTGCGATGGCAAAGAGACGACCGAGTGCGCCCGTCAGCTCCGCGTTCGCTGCATCCATCTGCTCCACGCCCTGTGCGCCCGCGAGTTTCGTACGTGCGTTTACAACCTCCTCGATGATGGTCTTTTCGTGTACGTCATAGCCCTTGACCGTGTTCACGAGATTCGGGATGAGGTCGCTGCGCCGCTGCATCTGGTTCTCGACCTGTCCGTAGGAGGCGTCGACGCGGATCTCTGCCTCCTTCAGCCCGTTATAGAGAGAGATGAAGCCGCCGAGGGCGATGAGGATGACGACGATGGTGATGATGACCCCGACGGTCATAGAGCCCTTGTTGTTCATGGTGTAACTTCCTTTCAAAAACCTTAGCCTGCCCCGCCACAGCGGGGAAGGGGGACCGCTTGCGGTGGAAGGGGCGCTTCTGACGGTAGAAAGTCACCCATCCCACCGGCGCCCCTATCGGCGCTGCGCGCCACTTCCCCCGTTTCGACGGGGGAAGCTAAAGGCGTTGCGGGCTTCACTCCTACCAATTCCCCGATGCGCCGCCGCCGCCCGAGGAGCCGCCGCCGTAGCTGCCGCCGCCCGAGGAGCCACCGCCGTGATAGGTGGGGCGGTCATCATCATCGTCATAGGTGCCGCCACCACCGCCGGAAGGCATGTGACCGTATCTGCCCGAGGAGAGGAGGTTCAGCAGGGCGGACAGCGAGAGGAACGCAAGCCCGAATGCGTGGCCCACGACATAGAGAAGCAGTCCGATGAGCGGGATCGCAATGAGGATGCCAAAGATATAGACGTAGAAGGGCTCACTGCAGCCCTCGTCGATGGAGTCCGGCACGGCGACATGAGCCTTCTCGCACAGCCTTGCGGCGACGGTGGCATAGCCCTTTCGGATCTCCTCGGAAATATCATCCTTGTCAAAGGGGAATTCGGAGCGGATGCGGTTGACGGCGTAGGTCGTGTCGTGCTCCTGCTCCATCTCGGTCAGGGCAGACCCGAACAGAAAGAAAATCTCGCGTTCTTCCTTTGCAATAAAGAGCAGCGCCGTGTTCCCGTGTGCCGCGTCCTTCAGCTGCCAGTCGATAAAGAGCTGCTGCGCAAACCGCCCTGCATCCACACCCCTCAGCGTCGGCATGGTGACAACAATCATCTGCGCGCCCGTCGCGTTCGTGAGATCGCCGCCCATCTGCTCGATCGCCGTCGCGTCCTCCGGCATCAGCATTTCGCCAAAGTCTGCCACCGCGCCGAGATGTGCGGGTTTTGCGGGGATACCGAGTGCCGCGCCAAGGCTCTCCAGTGCCACGCCGTACTCCGCAGCTGCCTTTTGCGCGAGCGTGATATACGCCGTGAGGATCGCGGGGGAGTAGTTCTCCTTGCGGAACTCCCCCTTCATCGCGTCGAGCACGCTGCCCGCATAGCCGTCCGTGATGGCGCCCTCGAGACCATAGCCGACCTCGATGCGGAAGGCGCGGTCGTCCTTTGCAATCAGCAGGAGAACGCCGTTATTCATCTGCGCGTTGCCGATGCCCCAGCTGCGAAACAGCTCGTTCGCATAGCCTTCGATGTCCGCACCGCCGAGCGTCGATACGGTGACGACGACAATCTCCGCCTTCGTCTTTGTGCGCAGCTCTGTGCCAATCGCTGTGATCTGCGCGGCATCTTCTGCCGAGATCATGCCCGCCGTGTCGACGATGTACTCCCTCTGCGCGGGTTTTGCGAGCAGTTCCTCTGCCGCAACGGACGTTCCGCCGAGCAGCCTGCTTGTGGCAGCCTCTGTCTGCGTGCCGCTCCATAGAAGTATCGTGAGTACAAGAATGAGCGCGAGGACGCCGCGCACAGATCTGTCACCGTTCATATCTTCCACACCCTTTCACGTGCAGCTTATCCTGTAATAATATTACTGTAGCATACTTTTGAATTTTTTGTAACTGTCATAAATGACAGGTTTGCAAAGTTTTTTGCAAAAAGTTGCGTTTTTCCTTATTTACAAGATTGGAAAAAGTGGTATCATATATGGTGTTAGGAAGAGCGGGTGATGTCGACGGGGCATTATGAAAAACTACTTCAAAAGATAGAAAATACCCCTGCGGATGTTGCGGAAGCACTGATAAATTCAGCCCAATCATCTTGGCGCATCCTTTTCGCCCTGCCTGTGTCAACAAATCCTCCACATAGCCTTTGCTATGCGTCCGGTTTGTTTCCTTGGCAGGACAAAAATTCTGCACCAATCTGACGGACTTCATTTTATCAGCGATTCCTTACGTTTGATGAGCTGGAAAAGCTGATGACGAAGGTTGGAGGATTCACTTGCCGAAAGGGGAAAGGCGATCACTATACCTTTTCGCATGGGAAGCTGCAAGAGATCTTAACGGTAGATTCCAGAGGAAAACATCGCCCACTGAAGGCAATCTATGTAAAAAGAGCGCTGGCACTGTATAAACGTGTCGTGGAGAAGTAAGGGGTGTGTGTCATGGCAGATGTTGATGCCTATCAGGTTACACTTTCCGCATTGTCCAAAGAGGATGGCGGCGGGTTTTTGGCGGAGGTTTTTGAGCTTCCGGGCTGTATTGCGGATGGCGAAACGAAGACGGAGGCGCTGCGGAATATTTCGAATGCGATTGCCTCGTGGATTGAAACGGCAAAGGCAGAGGGGCGCGACATACCTGCGCCGAAACTGTATACGGACGAGGCACCCAGTGGGAAGTTTACGACACGCGTGCCACGGAGCATTCACACTGCACTCATAAAAATAGCGGAGCAGGATGGTGTCAGCTTGAACAGTCTGGTAAATTCTTTTCTTGCGATGGGAATTGGTCGTGTCTATGGAGCAGAGGAGCAGCAGCGCGCTGTGCAGAACCCGACGCAAGGTGCAGCAGCCGTATAAAGCGCATACAAAAACGCCCCCGCATTGCGGGGGCGTCCGTGTCTGAAATATTTACCTCAGCAGGTGTGGCACTTGTCGTAGAGACCCTTCTCCTTGAGGAGCTTGACCATGGTCTCGCCGATGTGGGCGACGGTGTCGGCGACGGGGATGCCCGCCGCGTTGAGGGCTGCAACCTTGTCCGCTGCCGTGCCCTTGCCGCCGGAGATGATCGCGCCTGCGTGCCCCATGCGCTTGCCCGGAGGCGCCTGACGGCCGGCGATGAACGCCGAGACCGGCTTATCCTTCATGTTCTCCTGAATCCACTTTGCAGCGTCTTCCTCAGCCGTGCCGCCGATCTCGCCGATGATGAGGACGGCGTAGGTGTCAGGGTCGTCCTTGAAAAGCTGAAGCGCGTCGATGAAGTCCGTGCCCTTGACGGGGTCGCCGCCGATGCCGACGGTGGTCGTCTGGCCGATGCCCGCGTTCGTGAGCTGGAATGCCGCCTCATAGGTGAGCGTTCCGGAGCGCGAGATGAGTCCGACGTGGCCGGGCTTGCTGACGGAGCCGGGCGTGATGCCGAGCTTCGACTGGCCGGAGGTGAGGAGTCCGGGGCAGTTCGGGCCGACGAGGCGCGTCTTCTTGCCCTGCATATAGCGGCGTACCTTCACCATGTCGAGCACGGGGATGTGCTCCGTGATGCAGACGACGAGGTCGAGTTCCGCATCGACCGCCTCGAGAATGGAGTCCGCCGCAAAGCGTGCGGGGACGTAGACAACGGAGGCGGTTGCGCCCGTCGCCTTCACAGCGTCCGCAACGGTGTTGAATACGGGCACGCCCTCGACCTGCTGACCTGCCTTGCCGGGGGTGACGCCGCCGACGATCTTCGCGCCGTAGTCGAGCATCTGCTTCGTGTGGAACATGGCAGCCTTGCCCGTGATGCCCTGTACGATGACCTTGGTATCTTTATCAATCAGAACTGACATTGTATGACCTCCCTTTCGATCAGGCTTTTGCCGCGGCAACGAGTTTGACGATCTGCTCTGCGCCGCCCTCCATTGTGGGCGCGGGGAAGACGTTGGCGATCGGCGTGTTCTTCAGGATCTCGCGGCCTTCTTCGACCTTCGTGCCCTCGAGGCGCACGACGACGGGAACAGGGAGGGACTTCCCATCGGTGGAGATGATCTTTGCCGCCTCGATGATGCCGTTCGCGATGTTGTCACAGCGGTTGATGCCGCCGAAGATGTTGACGAAGATGCCCTTTGCCTGGCCGCCCTCGAGCATGATGTTGAACGCCTTTGCGATCTTCTCGGGCTCGGAGTCGCCGCCGACATCGAGGAAGTTCGCCGGCTCGCCGCCATAGTGCTTGATGATGTCGACGGTCGCCATCGCAAGTCCTGCGCCATTGACCATGCACGCGACATCGCCGCCGAGGTTGACGTAGTTCAGCCCCGCAGCAGCAGCCTCGCGCTCCTTTGGATCCTCCTCGGTCTCATCGCGGAGTTCTGCGATGTCGGGGTGGCGGAAGAGCGCGCTGTCGTCGAAGTTCAGCTTCGCATCGAGCGCGATGACATCGTCGTCCTCGGTGACGACGAGCGGGTTGATCTCGACCTGCGAGCAGTCCTTGCCGATGAACGCCGCATAGAGTCCCTGCATGAGCGCCGCCGCCTTGCGGACTGCGGGTCCCGGGATGTTGATGGCGTATGCCATGCGCGTTGCCTGGAACGGCGCGAGTCCGATGACGGGGTCGATGTACTCCTTGATGATCTTCTCGGGGGTCTCGGCGGCGACCTTCTCGATCTCGACGCCGCCCTCCTCGGAGCCCATCATGACGATGCTCGCCGTCTGACGGTCGACGACAAAGGAGAGGTAGAATTCCTTCTTGATCTTCGAGCCTTCCTCGATGAGGAGGCGTCCGACGACCTTGCCTTCGGGGCCGGTCTGATGCGTGACGAGGGTCTTGCCGAGGAGCTCCTGCGCGTAGGCGCGGACTTCCTCTTTATTTTTTGCGATCTTGACGCCGCCCGCCTTGCCGCGGCCGCCCGCGTGGATCTGTGCCTTCACGACGATAACGGGGGAGCCAAGCTTCTCCGCGTTTGCGACTGCCTCGTCGACGGTGAACGCCGGCAGACCGTTCGGCACGTTCACGCCGAATTCGCGCAGAACCTGCTTGGACTGGTACTCATGAATATTCATTTAGTCAATCCTCCCTTAATTTTTGTGAGCTGAACTCGCTGATAGCTATTATCTTACGCTTCTTTCATAGAAATGTCTAGCGATTTCGGATAAATGAGTGATTGAAAAAACTTGCTTTGCTATAATCTATTTCTATAGATAGGATGAGGTCTTAATGCAAAAAGAGTGCGTATTCCAATCCGCAGGAAATACAGCACTCTTTTATCATTTACAGATCATCCAGTTTGTAGACAGTCTCCGCCTCCCAGACCTCGCCCATGCGCAGCTCGGGCTGCGGGAATGCGGGATTTGCGGGTGCGTTCGGGAAGAACTGCGTCTCGAGGCAGAAGCCGCCGCGCCGTGGGAACGCCTTGCCGCCCTTGCCGATGAGAGGTTTCTTTGCGAGGGCGTTGCCCGTGTAGAACTGCATGCCGACCTGCGTCGTGTAGCAGGAGAGGGCAAGCCCCGTCTTTGCGGAGGTGACGCGTGCCGCCTTTTTGAGATGCGAATACGGCTCGGGCGCGATGTCGCCGCGCAGCACCCAGTTGTGATCGTAGCCGCCCGCCATCTGCAGCTGGTCGTAGTCCGCGTCGATGCGTTCGCCGATGCGGTGCGGCGCCGTGAAGTCCATCGGCGTGCCGAACACCGTGAGGATGCGCCCGTCGGGCAGGGACTCCGCATCCGCCCATGTGAACTCGTCCGCGTAGATCTCCGCCTCGTGGTCGAGCACGCTCTCTGCAGTCGCCCCTTCGAGGTTGAAGTAGGCGTGATTCGTCAGATTGCAGATTGTGTCCGCGTCGCTGACGGCGCGGTAGGAGATACGGAGCGCATCGTCGTCCGTGAGACGATAGGCGACCTTTGCCTCGAAATTACCGGGATAGCCGCACTCGCCGTCGGGGCTGATGGTCGTGAACTCCACGCCGCCGTCCACGATCTCCGCCGTCCAGAGGTGGTAGTGCAGCCCCGTCGAGCCGCCGTGGATGTGGTTCTGTTTCTTCGAGCCCGTATTCTGCTCGAGCAGATAGGGACGCCCCGCGATCGTGACGCGCCCGCCCGCAATGCGGTTCGCATGCCGCCCAACAACGGCACCCATCGAGGCGGTGTCGGCGGCATAGTCCTCGCCCGTCTCATAGCCGAGCACAATGTCGAGCGGCGCGCCGTTCACCATGCGCTCGAACTTTACGAGGCGCGCGCCGTAGGTCGTGATGGCGACCCGTGTGCCGCGCTCATTCGTGAGCGTGTAGAGATCAATTCGCTCCCCATTCGGCATGGCACCGAACGACTCCAACTTCAATTCCGTCATTGCAGATTCCCCCCAGCGGCTGCACCGCATCCAGAAACGACAGTCGAAAAGTACATATATTGGAAGCACTGATAAATTCAGCCGCGCCATCTTAGCGCATCTTTTTTGCCCGAACTTTGTCAGCAAATCCTCCACATAGCCCTTGCTATGCGTCCGGTTTGCTTCCTCGTTCGGACGAAAAAATCTGCGCAAATCTGACGGACTTCATTTTATCAGCGATTCCATTATTTTATCACAGAATCTCGGATTTGCCACGGAAAAGATGAGGAAGCGGTGAATTTATCAGCGCGTCTTTGAAATAATTGCGCCCGCAGGGCAGTCCTCCGCCGCCTCAAGTGCGTCGTCCTGTTCGGAGGGCTGCGGCTGGCGCACGAGGGCGGCGCTGCGCGCGGCGCGATCGATGCGGAAGACGGCGGGCAGCCGCTCCGCGCACATGCCGCAGGAGACGCAGGCGGCGGTGTCGATGGATAGTTTCATGTTTCCTCACATAATGAAAATGGGGTGCTGTATGAAGGCTTTTGACTTCGTACAACACCCCATTTGCTATGCTGTTGTATGTGATGCCTTGCCGTTCAAGGCTCCCCTTCCACCGCTCACGCGGTCCCCCTCCCCCGTACCCTACGGGGGAGGCTGAGGATTACGGCATATTAGCCTCCCCGGCCACAGCGGGGGAGGTGGCACGCGCAGCGTGACGGTAGGGGCACCCCAAAAAAATCAGAGTCCTGCGCTTGCGTCCGAGCCCTCGAGCATCTTGTGGAGATACGCGCGGATCTCGACGCCGTGCTCCATCTTCATGACATCGGCGAGGAGTTCCTTTGCCTGTGTCGAGGTGACGGAGCGGATCATCTCCTTGACGCGCGGGATGCTCGGTGCGCTCATGGAGAGCTCCGTGATGCCCATGCCGAGGAGGATGACGGCGGCGTACGGGTCGCTCGCCATCTCGCCGCACATGCCCGCCCAGATGCCGCGCTCGCGTGCGCTCTGGATCGTGCGCTGGATGAGGCGGAGGACGGCGGGGTTGAACGGGTTGTAGAGATTTGCAATCTGTGCGTTGCCGCGGTCAACCGCGAGCGTGTACTGGATGAGGTCGTTCGTGCCGATGCTGAAGAAATCAACGTACTGCGAGAGGAGCGGGGAGACGACGGCGGCGGCGGGCGTCTCGACCATGATGCCGATCTGCACGTCGTCGGAGTATTCCTTGCCCTCGTGCGCGAGCTCCACCTTTGCCTGCTCGACGAGCTTCAGCACGCGCTGGATCTCGCTGACGCTGATGACCATTGGCACCATCATCGCCGCCTTTCCGTAGAGGCCGGCGCGCAGGATCGCCTTGATCTGCGGGAGGAAGAGGTCGTGACGGTCGAGGCTGATACGGAGTGCGCGGTAGCCGAGGAACGGATTCTCCTCGGGGTCGATGTTGAGGTAGGGCAGGGGCTTGTCTCCGCCGATGTCCATCGTGCGGATGACGCAGATGTGACCGCCGCATTTCTCGACGGCGGCACGGTATGCCTTGAACTGGTCCTCCTCCGTCGGAATCGTGGTTGAGCCCATGAAGACGAACTCGGAGCGGAACAGTCCGACGCCCTCCGCACCGTACGTGAGCGCGTTGTCCACGTCCATATGCGTGCCGATATTCGCCGTGAGCTCGATGCGGACGCCATCCTTCGTCACAGCCGGGAGATCCTTGAGCGCGGCGTAGTGTGCTGCGAGTTTCTTTTGCTCCTCGATCTTGCCCTGATAGAGGGCACGCTCCGTCTCGGTCGGGCGGATGATGATGTCGCCGCGGCTGCCGTCGAGGATCAGCTCGTCGCCGTCCTGAATGAGATTGATCTTGTCGCCGATGCCGAGGACGGTCGGAATTGCACGCGCCTTTGCGATGATGACGACGTGACTCGTTGCGCTGCCCGAGCCGAGGATAACCCCCGCGATCTGCTCCGTCGGCATACCCGCCACGACGGACGGTTCGATTTCCTCGCCGCAGAGGATGACCTGACCCGAGCCGATCTCGGGCTCCTTGACGCCGAGAACGTATTTTGCGATGCGCTTGCCAACATCGCGCAGATCGACCGCGCGCGCGGCGAAGTACTCATCCTCCATCTGCTCGAAGAGCTGCGCCTGCTCGTTCGCCGCATCGAGGATGCCCTGCGGGGCGCTGCCCGTTGCCTCGATCTTGCCCTTGATATTCTCCGCCATCATCGGATCCTGCACCATCATGCGGTGCGCCTCGAGGATCGCGGCCTGCTCCGCCTGCTCTTCCTTCCGCAGACGTTCGATGGTCGCGAGCAGGATCTCGGTGACAGCGACGAGCGCCGCCTCCGCCTTGCCCTGCTCCTCTGCGACCGAGCCGGGCTTATACGCCGCAAGATAGCCGTCGAGGTTCTGCCCTGCGAGCATGACCTTGCCGACGGCGATCCCGGAGATGACGCCTTTTCCACGGATTGTTTCCGCCATATCCAACACCCTCCCTATTGAAAGAAGCCGATCTGCACCGCACCCATCCACGCGTCCGTGCGATCAGCGTCTCCTATGAAAAAACGCCGCGAGGCAGACAGATATTGCCAGACCTCGGGCGTCCTCCTATCGTTATGGATTACTCTTCGCCGAACTTCGAGTTGACGAGATCCGCCAGCTCCTTCACGGCTGCCGCCTCATCCTCGCCCTCGGCAATGATGGTGAGCTCCGTGCCCTTGACGAGACCCATGCTCATCAGCATGAGAATGCTCTTGGCGTCAACCTTCTTGCCCTTTGCCTCGATCTGGATCTTGGACTTGAACTTGGTCGCCGTCTGGACGAACACCGATGCGGGACGCGCATGAATGCCCGTCTTGTTCTCGATCATAACTGTTTCCTGCGTCATGTGAACCTCTCCCATCCGAATAGTTGATTTATCCTATATTTCCCCCGCCCGCGCGTATTGCTCATGCGCATGCGAATGAATGTCACAGATATTATACTATAAAATGAGAGGCTTTTCAATAAGCCCTTTACCTATATAAAGGGCAGATTTTTACGGGAGATTTGTCTACAGAATCATTTGCCTACAACTTCCCCGAAAATGCGCGCCGTCTCCTTCTTCATCTCGTCCGTATCATGCGTAATGTGTGCTTGTATTGCACAGGTCGATAATTTTTTCAAGATTGATTCGTAGAGGATCTTTGTCGTTTGTGAACACTTCCTTTATGCAGGCGTTCAATGACTTTGTCCGTTGTTTATCGCCTTTGTAATAAATGGCAGCTTCAATGTGAGGATTCTTACACGTTGCATTTTGCGCTTTTTGTAAATTGCTTTTCTAACCCCCGTCGAAATTGAGGGGGGTTGAACCATTCGACCTTCACATCGGGACGATTGCGAGCTTCTTCCCGAGTGGGGCAAGGAGTTTTGTGAGTGTGGAGATGTTGGGGCTGGTTGTGCCGCGCTCAAGGCGGGCAATGACGGGCTGCGTGACACCGCTCATCTCCTCAAGCTGTTTCTGTGTGATACCGCGATCCTGTCGTGCGCGGATCAGTTCGCCGATGAGTGCGACGCGCAGGTCGCTTTCTGCAATCTCCTCGGGCGTGAAGATGCGGCTACGGACTTCCTCCCAAGATTCGCCAATAGCACTGTTATTCTGCATGATGGCTTCCCCCTTCTATCAGTTCTTTAAGCTCTCTCTTTGCTTGTTCGATTTCCCGTGGCGGTGTTTTCACTGTCTTCTTCATGAAATGATGGAGGAGAACAAAACTGCCCTCGTGCCACGCGACAAAGAAGATGCGGTCACGCAGAGGGTGCAGTTCCCACAGGTCGCCGCCAATATGCTTGACGTATGGTTTTCCGAGACGTGTCCCTTCGCGGATTAGAGCTTCGATGTAGTCATTTATTTTGTTGAGTTTGATACGGCTGTCCTTGTCACTCCGTGCGGCGAGTTTATCAAGATACTCTACAACAGGACGCCGTCCCTGTTTGTCACGGTAAAAGTAAATCGGGTGCATCGCTTCCTCCTTCCTATATTATGCCTTAAAAGTTATTAGATAGCAAGAGCCGCCCTAGGAGCGGTCTTTTTTTATGCCCTTTTTGCGGCGGCGGTAGAGGAGGAGGCTAATGCAGCCTCTTTTTCTGCGATGAGGGCGGCGCGAAGGAAGATAATTCTTTTAGCTTTCGAACGGGGCGGTTTTCACCATTCTCATATTTTAGATATGTGACACGCCCTACTCCTATAGCTTTTGCTACTTCTTCTTGCGATAAGCCTCTTGCCTCGCGCAACTCTCGCAATCGTTTTCCAGTGTCCATGATCTCACTTGTCTAAATAAAGTAATTATTCGTAACATAATTATACATTAAAACGAGAAATGAAAAAAGGGCAGAAATGAAAAACTTTTGGAAAAAATAATCTACGATTTTTTAATATTTCCTCGGAGAGGCAGGAAATATCGCATTCGTGTCGAAAGAGTCTTAGAATACCTATGGGTGCGCGTGATGATCCGATGAGGAGGAGGCGGGGATGTTGCAGTCTGATATTCGCCTGTCCTCGCTCGTGCTTGCCGCGCTCATGGGCGTTGTTGTCGTTGCCGGGATGATTGCCCTGCGGCCGCCGCTGACGCAGATGTACTATGTGCAGCTTGGTGGGCTGATTGCAGGGGCAGGCGTCGTGGTGACGCTCTACAATTATTTCCTGACGGCGCGTCGGCGTCGTGCGGAGAAATCCGCAGCGGAGGAGAGTGCGCTGCCGGCGGAGGTCCGGGCGGTGGACTGTGCGGACGATGCCCCGCCCGCCTATGCGGCGACGGAGGAGACAGCGCTGCCCGTAGAGCCTGTGGCGCGTCCCGCGATCGCCGTGGTGACGGAGCTGAGCGCTGCGGTGCAGGAGGCGGAGCCTTTGGCATCGGCATCTGCACAGGTGTACGCGGAGGAGGAGCTGCCCGAGAGTCTGGACGCGCTGCTCGATATGGCGTACGAGGCTGCGGCGGATGTGCCGCTGCGTGCCATTGCGGCGTATCGGCGGGCGCTTGCGCGCTACCCCGAGGACTCCTATATGCCGTATCTCATCATCGAGCTCTCCACGCTCTACAAGCGGCTTGGAGACTACGATGCAGCGCTCGCCCTCTTTGATGAGGCACTGGCGCTCCCACTCATTGCAAAGAACGCCGTCATGGTGCAGGAGTTTGAACGCTCCCGCAGAGCCCTGACCGTCGTTTCTTATATGCTCACAGCGCAGGGGACACCCACGCTCCCCTTTGGCGATGTTCCAAAGGAGATTCTCGCCGAGGCAGATCGGCGCGCAGAGGGGCTTAACATCTGACATTTGGGGAATCGCTGAATTTATCAGTGCTTCCCCCAGTAAAATGGAGGAATACACATGAAGAAAAGCGTTGACATTCTCGGACTTCCCGTCATCAGTATCACCGAGGGGCGCGAGCTCGGCATGAGCAAGACGCTGCTCATCGATGCGCCGAACCGCGTTGTGGCGGCGATCACGATTGAGGACGAGGACTGGTATCGCGGGGTCAAGCTCATTCCCTACGACAATGTCATTGCGGTCGGCGAGGATGCCGTCACGATCAACAACAGCGAGAATATCCTGACGCTCGATGCGGCGGGCGATTTTGAGACGCTGCTCGACGACAATATCCGCGTCATCGGCACGAAGGCGATCACGCGCTCGGGTGTGATTCAGGGCACGATCTCCGAGATCTTCATCGGAGAGGACGGCAGCATCGAGAAATGCGAGATTATGGCGCCCGAGGGGGCTACGTCCGAGGTAACGGCAGATCAGGTCTCGATCTTTGGTAAGGAAGTCACGGTCATCTCCCCGGAGGGCGATGCCGGAAAAAAATCTGACGCAGCGGCTGCACCGGCAGCATCCGCTGTGACAGCGCCCGCAGTCGAAGAGGCTGCGGTTGAGCCGGTTGCTGAGGCTGCGCCCGTCGCGGAGATGCCTGTCGAGGAGGCAGCACCTGCCCCCGAGGCTTCCGTTGTCGAGGAGTCTGCGCCCGTGGTAGAGGCGGCACCCGCCGCCCCGACGCCCGTGGTGGAGGAGCCTGTGGTGGAGGCTGCGCCGGAGCCGGTCGCTGAGGAAGCACCGGTCGAGATTCCCGTGGCGGAGCCCGCGCCCGTAGAGGCGGCACCGGAGCCGGCACCAGTTGTCGAGGAGGCTGCACCTGCAGCGCCTGCTGAGGACAAGAGTGCGGAGCGCGTGAACGAGGATCGTCACCGCCGCTTCCTGCTCGGCAAGAAGGCATCGCGCACGATCAAGATGGACAACGGCGTTGTCATCGTCGAGGCGGGCGCGGACATCACCGAGGAAGTCCTGCAGAAGGCGAAGCTCGGCAACAAGTTCATCGAGCTGTCGATGAGCGCACAGTAAGAGCTGTAAAAATTTCATAAGGGGAGCTGCCATGCGGCGGCTGAGAGGGGGCAATGCGCCCCGACCCATAACCTGATTTGGATAATGCCAACGTAGGGAAACACGCACGCAGCGCGGCTATGTCATTGGCATAGCCGCGTTTTTGCATTAACATTACGTAGGCGTCCCCCGCGCGAACGCTTAGGGGGGCACCTACATAAAATTACCTGTATCGTGCAAGGAGATTCATTATGGAAAAGAGGACAGGACTCGGCGCGAATGCGCTCATCTGGTTTGGCGCGGGCGTCTCGCTCGCGGAGATTTTGACAGGCACATTCTTTGCGCCGCTCGGCTTTCGCGACGGCGGCATTGCAATCGTTGTCGGTCACATCATCGGCTGTGCGCTGCTCTTTCTCGCAGGGCTGATCGGTGCGCGGACGCGGCGCAGTGCAATGGAGACGGTCAAAATGGCGTTCGGCGCGCGCGGGGGGCTGCTCTTTGCGGCATTGAACGTGCTGCAGCTCATCGGCTGGACGAGCATCATGATCTATGACGGCGCGCTCGCGGCGGGCAGTGTGATGGAGCTGTCGCATTGGATCTGGTGTCTCGTAATCGGCGCTCTGATTATCGTTTGGATTCGGATCGGCATCCTGCGCATCGAGCGCGTGAACGCCGTCGCCATGACGGGGCTGTTTTTGCTCACCGTGCTCCTCTGCTCCGTCATCATGGGAGGCTCGGGCGCGGCGGAGAGCTCCGCTGCGGGAGAGGTGATGAGCTTTGCGATGGCGCTCGAGCTGTCGATTGCAATGCCGCTCTCGTGGCTGCCGCTCATCTCGGACTATACGCGCGAGGCGGAGAAGCCCGCCGCAGCTGCCGCCGTCAGTGCAGTTGTCTACGGGCTGATTAGCTGCTGGATGTACTTCATCGGCATGGGCGCGGCAATTCTCACGGGTGAGTCGGACATCGCGCAGATCATGCTCCACGCGGGGCTTGGTGTTGCGGGGCTCGCCGTCGTCATCCTCTCCACGGTCACGACCACCTATCTCGATGCGTACTCGGCGGGTGTCTCGAGCGAGAGCATCGTGCGCGGCATCTCGGGGCGCGCGGTCGGCGTCGGCGTGACCGTCTTCGGCGCGGTTGCGGCGTCGCTCTATCCGATGGACGACATCACGGGCTTCCTCTACATCATCGGCTCCGTCTTCGCGCCCATGATTGCCGTGCAGATTGCAAGCTACTTCATCCTGCGCGAGGATGCGGCGGGGCGCTCCGTCCACGCGGTCAACCTCGCCGTCTGGTTCGTCGGCTTCCTCTGCTATCGCTATCTCATGATCCTCGACACGCCCGTTGGGAGCACCCTGCCGACCATGGCGGTCACGCTTGTGCTTGCGCTGCTGGCACATCGCATATTTGAAAGGAAAGCGTAATGAACACCTCCATCCTCGCCGAGATACGGCGCAAAGCGCCCCTTATCCACTGCATTACGAACTATGTCACCGTCAACGACGTTGCAAACGTCCTGCTCGCCATCGGCGCGCGCCCCGTTATGGCGGACGATCCCGCCGAGACGGAGGAGATCACAGCGCTTGCTGCGGGACTCTGCCTCAACATCGGCACGCTGAACGCGCGCACCATCCCGAGCATGCTCCTCGCAGGAGTACGTGCGCGTGTCCTTGGGCATCCCGTCGTGCTCGATCCCGTGGGCGCGGGTGCGAGTGTGCTCCGCACTGAGACCGCCCTCCGCCTCCTCGATGAGGTGCGCCCGACTGTGATTCGCGGCAATATCTCCGAGATTCGGACGCTCGCCGTCGGCACGGGCACAACCTCGGGCGTTGATGCAGATGCGGCGGATGCCGTCACCGAGGAGAATCTTGCGGCGTCGGCGGACTTTCTGCGCGCCTTTGCAGCACGCACGGGCGCGCTTGTCGCTGTCACAGGTGCAATCGACCTCGTGACGGACGGGCGGGACTGCTACGTCGTGCGCAATGGACGCGCGGAGATGGGGCGGGTCACAGGCACGGGCTGTCAGCTCTCGGCACTCCTTGCGGCGGCACTTGCCACAGCGCCCGATGAGGCTCTCGCAGCCGTGACCGAGACGGTCGCACTCATGGGCGTCGCGGGGGAGCTTGCATGGAGCTGCATGGGCGCACATGAGGGCAATGCCACGTACCGCACGCGGATCATCGACAGCATTTACTGCATGACGGACGAAGAACTTGCAGCACACAGCAGAATCAAGAAACTCTGAGGAGGGAACATGATGAAAATGTATACCGCACTCACGATTGCGGGCAGTGATTCGAGCGGTGGCGCGGGCATTCAGGCGGATCTGAAGACCATGACGGCGCACGGCGTTTACGGCATGAGCGCACTCACCGCCCTAACGGCGCAGAACACGACGGGCGTCACCGACATCCTCGCCGTCCCGCCCGCCTTCCTCGCGGCGCAGCTCGACGCCGTATTCACCGACATCCCGCCCGACGCCGTGAAGATCGGCATGGTCGCGGACGCGGCACTGATCCGTGTCATTGCGGAGAAACTGGATGAATACGGGGCAAAGAACGTCGTCGTCGATCCTGTCATGGTGGCGACCAGTGGCGCGCGTCTCATCAGCGAGGATGCTGTGGCGGCACTGGTGGAGCTGCTCCTGCCGCGTGCGACGGTTATCACACCGAATATCCCCGAGGCGGAGGTGCTCGCCGATATGGCGATTACAGACCGCACGGCGATGACAGCTGCGGCGGCGCGCATCTATGAGCGCACGCACAGCGCT
Source organism: Selenomonas sp. oral taxon 126 (assembly GCF_001683335.1). GTDB lineage: Bacteria > Bacillota > Negativicutes > Selenomonadales > Selenomonadaceae > Centipeda. The sequence goes on along the minus strand of NZ_CP016201.1, from coordinate 581,488 downwards.
GTCCTCATGAAGGGCGGGCACAGCGTCGACGATGCGAATGATCTGCTCGTCGATGGGGCGGGTGCGCGTTGGTTTGAGGGGCGGCGCATTGCGACCACGAACACCCACGGCACGGGCTGCACCCTCTCAAGTGCAATCGCATCCAACCTCGCGCGCGGCATGACGCTCGACAGAGCCGTCGAACGCGCCAAGGCATACCTCTCGGGCGCCCTCGCAGCGGGTCTCGACCTCGGTGCGGGCAGCGGCCCCCTCGCGCACGGCTTTGACCTAAAGAGTGAATTCATCGAAGGAGAACATCGTGCTTGACACCCGCACACGCAAACTCACACTCGCCGGCATCCTCGTCGCCGTCGCCGTTCTCGGCGGCCTCTTTAGCTTCCCCGTGCTCGGGAGCCGCTGCGCCCCCGTGCAGCACCTCGTCAACATCCTCGCCGCCGTCTTCCTCGGCCCCGTGTGGGCAGTCGGCGTCGCCTTCGCCGCGAGCCTCCTCAGGAACATCGCGGGACTCGGCAGCCTCATGGCATTCCCCGGCAGTATGATCGGCGCACTCCTCGCGGGGCTCGCCTATTACTACACGCGCCGCCTCGAACTCACCTGCCTCGCCGAGCTGATCGGCACGGGGCTCCTCGGCGCACTCGCCGCCTACCCCGTCGCCGCCCTCCTCATGGGACTGAGCCCTGCGAGCTACACAGTATACATTGTACCCTTCCTGCTCTCCACGGGCGCGGGAAGCATCCTCGCGTATGTCCTCCTGCGGTTCCTCCTGCCGAAGATTCGGCGGGATTGAAATGCTTGCCGGAATTCTCTCGGCTCTTGCAGAACGCGATTCGCAGGGAGTGCGGGATTCAGGTATAGTCAGGTCATACAAAACTAGGTGTTTGAAAACGCCGAGAGCTATTTTTATACACCAAAAAGGGGCTGTTGCACGAAGTTGTTTTGACTCCGTACAACAGCCCCTTTTTTTGTCTGTATGGCCTTAAACCCTGAACTTGCCGATCTCGCCCTGCAGCTCGGTGGCGATCTCCGCGAGACCCTCGCTTGCCTCTGCGATGTCGTGCAGGGCGTGCGTCTGTGTCTCGACACCGGCGCTGCCCTCCTCGCTCGTGGCGGCATTCTCCTCTGCGATGGCGGAAAGATTCTGTACGACCTGAGAGATGGCGTGGTTCTTTTTCACAATCTCCTCTGCCGTTTGGTTGAGCCGTTTTACAACGGAGTCGGTCACGTCGACCGCCTCTGCGATGCGGTCAAACTGATGCTTTGTCTTGTCGAGATCGATCTTGCTGTCCTCGACGAGATGCTTGGACACGTCCATCGTGTCGACTGCCTGCTGTGACTTTTCCTTGAGATCGCGGATGATTTCGCTGATCTCGTCGGTGAATCCCTTGGACTGCTCGGCGAGCTTGCGAATCTCCTCGGCGACGACGGCGAAGCCCTTGCCCGCATCGCCCGCGCGTGCCGCTTCGATGGCGGCGTTGAGTGCCAACAGGTTCGTCTGAGCGGAGATGGACTGGATCATCGTGCTGGCTTCCTCGATGCGTTCCGCGCTCTGGTTCGTCTCGTCGACGACGCGTGCGACCTGCTCGGTCGCCTTCGACGTGGCCGTCGATTTCTCGATCAGCTCGCTGAGGATCTTGGAGCCCTCGTCCTTGCGGTATTTGATGTTGCCGGCAGCCTCGTTGAGGTCTTCCAATACCTTTTCGTTGACCTCGGCAAGGCGCTCGATCTCCTCGAGGTGCAGGGCAGCGTCCTGCGTCTCCTGCGCCTGATTGGTCGCGCCATCTGCGATGTTGTGGATCGCGGAGGCGACGTTGTTCGCCGAGTCTGCCGTGGACTGTGCCGTCGCGGTCAGCTCCTCGCTCGTTGCCGCGACGGACTGCGAGGCTCCGTTGATCTTGCCGACCATCTCGCGTAGGGCATTCGCCATACGGCGCAGCTCATGGGCGATCGTACCGACCTCGTCCGTGCGTTCGAGGAACTCGTGGATGCGTGTATTGTTCTCTGCACGCAGATCGAGACGGGCGAAGTTCGCGATCATCCCGGAGAGTGCACTGATCGGGTCTGCAATCCGCTTGTGAATGAAGAGGGAGAGCAGTGCGACGAGCAGAATCGTGCACAGGATCGAGATGCCGACGCAGATGAGAATCATGTGTTTCGCCTTGCCGACGAAGATGTCATACTCGGTTACCGACATGAGTGCCCACTGCGCATCGACCCCTTCGAGGTGGAGTGGTGAGAAGACGAAAATCGACTTCTCACCCGTGGTATTGGAGTTCTTGATCTCGGAGAACTCGTTGTCGTCAAAGATCCGTGCGATCGTATCCTGTGAGACGTTCGAGTCTTGGAAGTAGTTCTTCATGATCCTGCTCGAATCAAGACCGTTCGCGATCAGCGTGCCCTTGTCCGTGAACAGCGTGTAGAACTCCTCTTTCGAACTGATTTGTGCGATGGCATCCTGCAGGTTGTTGACGTTGATGCTCATGACGATCGTGCCAAGGAACTTGCCGTTCTCCATAATGGGGAAACTCAGCGTGATGAGGAGCAGCTTCTTTCCGTTGTCCTCATAGAACTGCGGTTCGGACAGATGCGCCTTCTGCGTTCGTTTTGGCTCCTTGTACCAATCTCCCTCATCGATATTCGTCAGCGCACTCAGTCCCGCCGTACGCGAGACATACATGTTGAGGCGTCCCGAGGAATCCCCGAACGCTGTTCCCGCCATCGCAGCATCCTTGCCGTCGAAAGCGTTCGGCTCAAAGACGACGCCTGCTCCGGCCAGGTTCGAACCGGATTCGAGAGCCGCATTGATAAAGTCCAAGATGAAGGCGCGATTGCGCTTCTCCGGCGGATTCTCAAGCTCCTGACGGATCAGCATCTGCATCCATGTCGCACTCATCTTTGTGGAATTGTACTGATCCTCGATGGATGCGCCGATCTTGCCTGTGGCGTTGAATTTGTCGCTCGTACCGCGCTCGATGAGCGCTTCAAATGACATATAGGCGACGACTGCCATCACGATTGCCACCATCAGGACGACACCGAACGCCATCATCGCATTGATTTGGAATCCGATGCCGCGGCCGGTTTTTCGTTGTTCCTTCAACGATTCTACCATCTTTCTTCAGCTCCCTTGATATATATAAGTGCTACCCCCGGAAAAAACGTCCTCCTTTCATGAGAAAAGAAGTCACGTTCAAAATAGATGAACTCTATTTTTAGAAATGCCCTTAGTATATGCCTATTTTCAGCTAAATTCAAGACAAAATAACAAATTAATGTAGATGATAATGATAATGATGCAACAGAAATAAATGTGGCGTGAAATGGATGAAATTGTGCGTAACTTAGAGCCGAATCTTTTCCCGGCACTTTGCCGAGAGATTCACGGTCGCCTCCGTGAGCGTGATCTCGTAGACGACGAGGTCATCGCCGATGGCGTCGATGATCTCGCGGATGCGCGGACTCTTTGCGGAAAGGGCGTCGGTGATGTCGGCGATTGTGCGGGAGGACTTCACCGCACGTCCGTGCGCGCGGATGTGCTCCATTGTGTCGTTGTGGGGCACGGTGGTAAAGGCGATGTTCGGATTCGCGGCGAGTTCAACGACCTTTTCGTTGTCCCGCAGCGTGGCGAAGTAGATGCGGCGCTCCTCCGGCGCGTAGCAGAAATTCACAATACGCACATGCGGCAGCCCGTCTGTTGTCGTTGCGAGTGCAATCTCGCATTGGATGCGCATCATGCGCTCGAATTCATCCCTTAGATTCATTTCTCTTCCCTCACTGTGGTGATCGCTCCGTCCGTATCCCACGGACATAGGCATATCTCGGTGCACTGCTCGCGGCGTCCGCAGCCGCAATGCAGAGGTCGGACTCCGCTGTCCCCAGCTCTGCAAAGGGGATCATGACGGTCTGCTCATAGCCGACGATGATGCGCAGCTCGTCCGTGAGCGGCTTGCGTTCGACCTCGGTATAGGAGAGGGTGCGCCCTGTCTCCGACCCGCTCCGATAGGTCAGCAGACTCCACGCGGGGTAGCCGATGAAGCGCGTCTTCACGTAGAGATGCTCCCCGCGAAAGATGACGCCCTCGGGCAGACGATTCGGGTACGCCTCCTCGGCGGGAATCCATACCGTCCCCTCCGCGCGCAGCGCGACAGGCACAACCTGTGTGAGCGGGGGTGCGGGCGCGGCGCTGACCTGCGCCGCAGAGGCGAGGCAGAGGAGTGCGAACAGGGCGCAGAGTGTACGAAGTATTTGCGGCATAGAACCTCCTTTATCATTCGTTTATCTGTGACTGTATTGTATCACAGAACTGTGGCGTTTTGAACATAATAAATGGGGTTGCTGCACGAAGTCGTTCGATTCGTGCAGCAACCCCATGATAGCGTCCAATTACGAGGATTTCTTACCGCTCAGTACCACCTTGCTGAAGAGGGCGAGGATGCCGAAGAAGACAATGAGTCCGAGCATCTCAGCGGTGCCCGCGAAGTCGCTGCCGACCATGGCGAGCGGGTTCTCATCGCCGCCGTTCGAGACGGAGAGGACGATGACGCCTGCGAGCAGGACGCCGACGATGGACTCGCCGACGATAAGACCCGAGGCGAAGAGTGTGCCGCGCCTGAGACCCGATGCCTCTGCCTCCGTGCCGCCTGTCTTGCGCAGGTGGCGGTTGAGGAGGTAGCCGAGGATCGCGCCGACGATGAGCGGCGTCTGGATGACGGGCGGGAGGTAGATGCCCATGCCGACAGCGAGCGGCGGCAGGCAGAGATTGCGCGTCGTGCGCTTGAGGAAGAGGTCGATGAGGACGAGGACAATGCCGACGCCGATGCCGATGTAGATGTACTCCCACGCGAGCTTGCTGGAGAAAATACCCTGTGCAATCGTCGTCATGAGTACCGCCTGCGGCGCGGAGAGCGCCTGTGCGGGATCCATGCCCGCGCGCGGCATGGCGCCGGGGAAGCCGTATGCCTCATAGAGGAGGTTCAGCACGGGGGCAATGACGAGTGCGCCGACCACGCAGCCGATGAGGAGCGCGACCTGCTGACGCCATGGTGTTGCACCGACGAGCCAGCCCGTCTTGAGATCCTGCATATTGTCGTTCGAGATGCAGGCAATCGCGAGGATGATCGAGGTTGTAAAGATGGCGGTCGCCGTCGCGAACTTCTCACCACCGGGCATCTCGAAGATGCCAAACGAGGCGCACAGCGAGTACATGACGAGCGAGGCGACGATGATGCCGAGGATGCCAATGCCGGAGATCGGACTCGAGGACGTGCCGACGAGTCCTGCCATGTAGGCGCAGGCTGCGGCGACGAAGAAGCCCATGAGGACGGCGACGCTGACACCGACCACGGTGAAGATGAGCTTCTGGCTCGGCGGGATCTGCTCGGGGCTGACAAAGGCGTAGAAGATTGCAAGCAGGCCGATGACGGTGATAATAAAGACGAATGCGATGCTCTTCATCGTCATGTCGATGTCCATGCGGTGCAGACCCTTTTCCGCATCATCGGTGCGTGCGCCCGCGATGGACTCCTTCACGCCGTCAATGACGGGGCGGGCGAGGGTGATGAGCGTCCAGACTGCGGCGACACCCATTGCACCCGCGCCGATGAGGCGCACCTTCTGCTGATAGACCGCCCCTGCAAATTTTTGGAGGGTCATGCCGTCGGGCAGCACCTCCGTCATGGTGAAGTAGGGGACGAACCCCGCCCATGCGATGGCGACTCCCGTCAACATGGCAAGTCCACTCGCAATGCCGATGAGGTAGCCCGCACCCACGAGCGCGGTGGAGTAGCCGAGAGGCAGCTGCGTCATGCCGCGCCCGACGTGGAACCACGCCGAGAGGGAGCCGCCGAGCACCTGCAGACCGTTCGTGAGGAATGCGATGATGCCCGCAACAGCGCTGCCCGAGAGGATCTCCTTCAGACCCGACTCGGACTTGCCGTCCTCCGTCGCCCTGCTGCCGACCTTCAGGATCTCGGCGGCGGCAACGCCCTCGGGGTAGGCGAGATCGCTGTGCACAACCATTGCGCGGCGCAGGGGGATCGTGAAGA
>NZ_CP016201.1:561446-575422 GCF_001683335.1 Selenomonas sp. oral taxon 126 | reverse complement strand
GTGCACAACCATTGCGCGGCGCAGGGGGAGCGTGAAGAGCACGCCCAGACAGCCGCCGCACGCGGAGACCACGAGCGTCTGCCAGAACTCGAAGCCCTGCCAGTAGCCGATCATGAGCATACCCGGGATGATGAAGATGATGGCGGACAGCGTTCCCGCTGCCGACGCCTGCGTCTGCACCATGTTGTTCTCGAGGATGTTTGCGTCCTTCGCCATCTTGAGCACTGCCATCGAGATGACCGCCGCAGGAATTGCGGAGGAGAACGTCAGACCGACCTTGAGGCCGAGGTAGACGTTCGAGGCAGTGAAGATGATCGTGAGGATCGCGCCGAGCAGCATGCCGCGCACGGTCAGCTCAGGGAGTCTGAGCTCGTGCTGCATGAACTCGTTCTGGGAATCTTTCATGCGATAACCACCTATCCTTTTCTTCACTAAATGGAAAAATAACAACAGTATTATAGCATAGAAATCCGGAATGTAAAATTACAGATTCTTATGTATACAGAAAATTGGTGAAAAAAATAGATTGTGTTATGCAAATACGCGCAAAATAAAACCGCCGACAGGCTTTCTCGTCACCTGTCGACGGTCATGAGGAAAATACGGGAAGTGATAGGTAACTCTCTTGCATCCAAACGATCTTTGCTTCATTCCTCTCCGCAGCTAGCATACGGTGGGGAACTTTCCTCCAAAACGCTGAAAAACAAAACGCTGAGAAACTACCTCGACATACAGTGGCGCACGCTCCACGACTCCACTCGTGGGAAAACGATCTCTGCTGTGCGTCCTGTACGCCCCTGCGCCCGTCCTCTGCGGGCTGCCGCATCCTCCTGCCGCACCTTCGCTCGGCATCTGTCTCCCGTCACGTACCGGGATCCAATGCACCTGTGCGGACAACCCTGCGGCCACTCAATGACCCATCGGAATCTCCTCCCAGTCCGTCGGGGAACTCCGGCCGTGCCGGCTCCGCTCAGCCGGCGAAGCTGCACCGCCGTAATCCCTCTCCAACAACCGTCGGTCAACACTGTGGAAACTCCGGAGAACTCTGCCCATATGTTTACGGATCATACGGACGCTGCCTGTCCTGAATCAGGCTGCTGCGAATCCTCCTTAACTGTCTTTAGTATAGTCAAAAATCAGAAAATTGTCAATACCGTATCGAGAAAAACTTTGTTTTTGCACATCAATGTGCGGTGAAGCTTTTGTCACTGAGGGAAGGCAGGAGTTTCGGCGGTGTGCGTCGAACTTTCAACCGAATATAGCTATTTTTAGGAGAGAAACAGATTGCACAGCGAATATTTGGATATAGAGAGAAAAATTGAGCGCGGCGAGCGGCTGACGCGGGAGGATGGGCTGCGTCTCTTTGCGTGTCATGACATCGCGTGGATCGGCGCGCTTGCCGACCGCGTGCGGCGCGAGAAATGCGGCGATATCGTCTACTACAACGTGAATTGTCATGTGAACCTCACGAATATCTGCCTCGCACACTGCAAGTTCTGCGCATTCGGGCGGGATGCGGAGGATGCGGGCGCGTACGAGATGAGTGTGGAGGATGCGGTGGCGCACGTCGCGGATGCGATGCGCGATCCGCATCTCGCGGGGCTGCACGTCGTGAGCGGGCTGCATCCGGACTGGACATTTGGCGACTATCTCGGGCGGCTGCGCGCCCTGCACGAGGCGTTTCCTGAGCTCTATCTGAAGGGGTTTACGGGCGTGGAGATCACCCATTTTGCAAAGAGTTCGGGGCTCTCGGTGCGTGACGTGCTCCTGCGCCTCAAGGAGGCGGGGCTTCAGTCCATTGCAGGCGGCGGCGCGGAGATCCTGACCGACCGCGTGCGCGAGGAACTCTGTCCGAACAAGGCGACGGCAGACGAGTGGCTGGAGACGCACCGCACGGCGCACGAACTCGGCATCAAGACGAATGCGTCGATGCTCTACGGACACATCGAGACGCACGAGGAGCGCGTGGAGCATATGATGCGTCTGCGCGATTTGCAGGATGAGACGGGCGGCTTTCAGACGTTCATCCCGTTCCCGTTCCTGCCGTCGAATACGGAGCTGGGACGGACGGTGCGGCAGACGACGATGTGGGACGATCTCCGCACGATTGCGATTTCGCGGCTCATGCTCGACAATTTCCAAAATATCAAGGCGTATTGGGTCATGCTGACTGTACCCGTGGCGCAGGTCGCGCTGTGCTTCGGTGCGAACGACATCGATGGCACGGTGCACAAGGAGACAATCCTGCACGACGCCGGAGCGAAGAGTCCGCGCGCCCTCTCGGAGGATCACATCATCCGCGTCATCCGCGAGATCGGGCGTACGCCTGCCGCGTGTGACAGCAATTTTAACATCATCGAGACGTATTGAGAGGGAGCGGGGTCGCTGCGGGGCATTCACCGTCAGAGGAGGAGCTATGTCAGCATACGAGGAGCGCATTGTGCGCACGCTCGAGGCGTTCCGCCGGAATCGCTATGATGTCGCGCGCTTCGCCGAGCGTACGGCGGCGGCGGATTACCTCGCGCGCGAGATTCGCGGCAAGCGCGTCGGCTTCGGCGACTCCGAGACGCTGCGTGCCCTCTCCCTCTACGAGCGCCTGAGTGAGCACAACGAGGTCATCGACCCGCCGCGTGCGGGACATGTGGGCGGCATCGAGGCGTTTCTCGCGGCAGGGCGTGAGGCTCTGATGACGGATATATTCGTGCTCTCGGCGAACGCCATCACCGAGCATGGGCAGATCCTCAACATGGACGGCGCGGGCAATCGCGTCGCAGGTTCGCTCTTCGGACACGAAAAGACCTACTTCGTCGTCGGCATCAACAAACTCGTCCCCGACATCGAGGCGGGGATTGCGCGCATCCACGAGATAGCCGCCCCGCGCAACGCACACCGCAAGGCCAAGAAGACGCCCTGCGCGAAGGACGGTACGCGCTGCTACGACTGTGCGGCGCTTGAGCGCATCTGCAACGCCCTCACGATTCACTACAAGAAGATGAGCTATCGCCCGATGGAACTGGTGCTGATCGAGGAGGAATTGGGGCTGTAAACGTAAAGTGATTGATGGAAAATGATTGATATTTTCTTGCATATCTGATATGATGTAAAGCGAAAGAGGTGATTGTAATGGCACAGGCAATGGTGAATTTTCGGATGGATGCTGATCTCAAGAGTGCGATGGAGGAAACCTGCCGCAAGATGGGGCTGACGTTGACTTCCGCATTTACAATGTTCGCGGCTAAGGTGACGCAGGATCGCCGCATCCCGTTCGAGGTCACAGCAGAACCGGATCCGTTCTACAGCGAGGAGAATATGGCGCGTCTTCGCGCGGCGATTGCGGATGTTGAGGCAGGGCGCAGTACGCTGAAACCGCATGAGCTCATTGAGGTCGACTAATGGAGAAAGTATGGCAGGATGAGGCGTGGGAATCTTATCTGTACTGGCAGACGCAGGATAAGAAGACGCTGAAAAAGATCAACCGGCTCATTCAGGATATTGACCGCAACGGATACCAATGCCAGGGACAGCCGGAACCACTCAAGGGCGAACTCTCCGGCTTTTGGAGTGTTCGTATTGATGAGAAGAATCGTCTGGTTTTTCGTATCAAGGATAGGCGATTCGAGATATGGCAGTGCGGCTCGCACTATCGGAACAAGTAAATAATGACATCAAAAAAGGAGGCGTGCGCCTCCTTTTTTGTATGCAGTAAATTCTACTCCTCATCCCTCGGATTCCCGTCCTCGTCCAAGGGAATGTAGACACGCTTCTCCTCCCACGGATACCGATATTCGAGCGTGACCTGATTGTCCAGCTCGAAATGCACGGCGGAAAGTGTGCCTGTGCCCGCTTCGTCCGTGCGGCTCGCCCAGCGCCCGTCGTCGAGGCGCTCTTTCTGCGTACGCAGCCATGCAGGATCGCGCTTTGAGAGCCCCGCCTCGTTCATGCGGAAGACGAGCTGCACCTGCGTGTCGCCGACGGGATACCGGAATGTGCAGAACGGCGCATTCTTTTCGTAGTCCTGCGGGTCGGGGCGGAAGAGCTGGCGGAAATAGGCAAGCCCCGCTTCGTTCACGCGAATGCACGCGATGACGCGCTGCTTTTCGTACATATCCTCCGTCGCATCTACGGTTGGGTGCGGTGCGAGCTCCTCTCCCTCAGCCGTCGCCTCCTGCAGCTCGCGGTCAAAGTCGGGATCGATCCAGTGGTAGCACATCTCCTCAATCGTTGCGCCTGCATGAATCTCACGCTCGAGCGTGAGGAATTCATGATCGTCCGGCACGAGCGCAAGCCCCTTTGCCACAGCATCGAGTGCACCATCACGGTCGCCGAAATGCGCGCGCAGCTTGCCGAGCTCCAGATAGATCCACGGATAGTCCGGCTCCTCACGTGCACCCTGCTCGGCATAGTGCAGCGCATCCTCAAGACGTCCGCAGTACATGAGTGCGACGGCATAGCGGTAGTAGTATGTGCCGCAGCCGTGCGCATTCGCCTCTGCCGCTGCCAGATACTTCGTCGTGCGATAGTAATACTCGTAGGCATCAATGTTGTTGCACGCGTACGCATACCAGAGCGCGATGTCCAGATCGGCGTATGCCTCCTCGCGCGTGAAGTTTCCCTTGATGACGCCGCTCTTGATGTAGCCGTCGAGATAGTTCAGCATCTTGTAGAAATAGCCGCTCGAACCCTCGTCCATCGCTTCGAGCTTTCGGATCGCCGCAGGGGAGAGTAGGGAGGCTTTTGCGGCGGCGGGGCTTTCCTGCTCCGCGTCGTTCTTCTCTTCTGTGCGGTCGAGCAGGTAGATGGGATTCGTGTCCCGTCGGAACGAGTGGAACGCCGCCCACGGCAGCGTCGTCTCCGTGAGAAAATGAGCCGCCGCATCCAACACCGCCCGCAAGTCCCATGCAATAAAGTCCAGATAGCCGCAACCCGTGCCCGTCGCACCGCCGAGGAAGCTCACAGCATCCTCTCCTGCCGTCTCCGTGATCGCTTCCATGAGCGTATCGCGAAAATCAAGGAGCTCCTCGGATTTCCCGTGCAGATCCTCCGGCAGCGGATAGGCGATGAAGCCCGCCGCAATTCCGTCCGCATGATACATATTCACAAGTGCCGCATCGTTTTCCATATAGGCACTGAGGAGGGAGGGCAGACGCGTACTGCCCGTGTAGACATCGAGCCGCCAGTCCGTTTCGGCAGATGTATCCGGGTCGCGCTCGTAGGCGAGATAGGAGTGTTCAAGATAGTCCTCTGCGTCGCTGTCGAGGGAAAATCCCGCCTCCGAGAGAGCCCTTGGAAGGCAGTCGAGCGTAATCGAAGGCTCTTCCTTCGGCGTATCAATGATCTCGAAATCATGGATGAGGCGAATGGCGGCAATCTCGCCGAGTGCCTGATCGACGATCGTGGAGAGCATCCACCATGTGCGATCCTCGTCTTCCCGCAGGAGAGGAAGGAGTTTTTCGCAGTAAAGTGTGAGGGCGATCCCCGCTCCCTCCTGTGCGAACCAGACGGTGACATCCTCCATCGCTACAGTGCAGTCGCCCCTGCGCAGGGCAAAACCAAGAGAGGCTGTGCGCCCAACGTGGATGTCCCAGTGCTCCCGCACGGAGGCAGGGGCGAGGCGTGCGAAATAGACGAGCGGAAAGAGCTTTGCGCGCATGCCCTCGGGCGTGAGGATCAGCTCATATTTCGCGCCGCCCTTTCCAAGCTCGAATGAGACATCATCAAAGGCGATGCGCAGGACGGCGTCGCACCTCTCGATGAGCTCTTCGCCGCAGTCCTCATCACTGTCCATCAGCGCACGCAGTCCCGCCTCTGCCTGCGCAAAGGCTGCCCATGCCTCCTGTACGCGGATGCGGAATGGGCGCTGAACGAGCGGCAGGGAGAGCATCTTGCGGCAGCTCTCGATCATGCGCTCCGTATCCGCATCGCCCGGGAGCGCGGCAAGCGCCTCCTCGAAATGGGGGAGGGCGCAGTCCTCGCGGTCGAGGTAGTAGTAGGCGTAGCCCATGCGGAAGTTCCAGATATGATCGCCCTTGAAGTAGTCCGCATGCGGCGTGAGGAGGGCGATCGCCTTTTCAAAATACGCACGGTCATCGACACTTGCCGCATTGTTGTAGGCACGCGCCAGCTCGCTGTCGAGCTCAGGCGTGCGCTCTGCGGCGGGGAGTGCCTCGAGCTCTGCGATGATCTTCTGATATTCTTCGTTCTCGTGCCAGCATTGGCACTGTTCGAGTAGTGTCATTCGATTGCTCCTGTCTTAATCCCACCAGAAATACCACACATTCGACGCGTTCAATTTCTTCGCCAATCTGCTGACGGTCGGAATCCCCTGCTCGATGATGTCGGCGCAGAACGCATACTGCTCCTTGGCGAGTTCTCGCGCGCTCTCCTCGGACACAGGCGCGGGCACGCTGTACTCAAGCGTATCGTAAGTGAGGACGGCGGGAGCGGCATCGTGCTGCTCGTGCCAGTATTTCGACACCGCCATCAGGGTCTCGGTGTCGGGGCAGTCGTTCCACCCGCCGAACGGCAGATAGGCGAACACCTCCCACGGATTCTTTACGGGAATCTTGGCGAGAATCATCGGGTGCGTTTTCTGCGTCTCGTAGTCCCAATAGCTGATAAAACGGTTGGCGGGATGCTCCTCTTCATCGGACGTTTCCGCGCGGTTCTGTTCAAAACGCTCGCCGAGCCGCTCCGTCAGCACCGCCTTGCCGTCCCCGATGGAGTGTGCAAGCATTTTTTCGCGGTACGCTGCCACGGCTTCGGCATCGAAGTCATAGTCTTCGAACGCGCCCTTTTCCGCCTCCGCGTTCATCGTCAGAATCTCCCACAGTGTATCGCTCGGCACGATGAGTACGGGGACATAGCCGTCGCACACGCTGCGGCGCACGGCATAGCTGTACGCCGCCATGATCGGATCGTCGTCCACCATCGGCGGGAAGTACATCAGGGAGCAGTCTGCCCTGCCGCAGTTCAGATACTGCATGATCGCCAAAGCAACGCTGCTTGGCGTCTCATCCTCGTTTTCCTTCCGTTCGTCGCAGTTCCGCTTCCACGCCTCCCACCGCTGCGTGATGACTGCCGCCATCGCCGCATAGTAGTCCTCATCGAACGGGACGAAGAGATATGCCTCGTCGTCGAACTCCTCCGAGAAGTACTGCTCTCTGCCGAAGTACGCCAGGGCATGATTGTCGATGTCCGAGGGGAAGGAGGGGGCATCGCCATCGTAGTAATACTGCGCGAATGTCTCGCCATCCCCGCCAAAGAAACCGCGCATCAGAATCCCGTTCAACTCATCGCGGATAAAGGGACGCAGATCCGTCTCTGACGGATGCTCACGCACGGCACGGATGGTTGCCGCGTACTGCCTGCAGAACCAGTCTGCCATCAGCTCATGCTCGATGCAGTAGCGCAGATAGATCGCGAGATGGTTGTACGCTGTGATCTCGTCCACGGGCAGTTTCTTTTCGCGCAGCGTATCGAGGTGCCACTGTGCATCGTCCATCACGAGATCGGCGAAGTCCTCGGGCGCAAGTGCGCTGCGCCGCTCCGGATCAATCACAAAGCTCACGTGACGTTCGGCGAGACGGTCGAGCAGGGCATCTGCGTTATGTTCCAGTTTATATTTGAGTTCGTCCTTGTGGAGCGGGATGATCTGATAAAAATTGACCTCATCCCCATTGGGCAGAACACAGACATTGCTGCCGCCCTTTTTGACCTGACCGCTGACAATCAGGGTGGCGGAGAGCGCGGTATTCTCCGCGTAGGGGGCTCGGGCGTCAATCGTGTGGCCCCAGCCGAGCCATGTTCTGTTCTCGATTGGCAGACGTGCGAGATTCTTCAGCAGGTGGATCGGCCAGTAATGCTCCTCGGCACTCTCATGGATGTTCCAGTCGCACGGCAGGGCAATCGCAAGCTCGGCACGCTCAAGTTTGTGCTCCGCAAGATCAGCGGGCACGTTCATCCGATGTGCCCCCATTCCGAGGGTGACGAGCATATAGTAGTTGCGCTCCTCGGTCGGGTCGATGATGCAGATGTCCAGATGGATGTCGGGCGAGACGATCTCGTGAAAGACGTGTCCGTATGCGCCGAAGTTTGCTTCGATGTGGCTCTCGACGGCATCCAGTTCTTCCTCGGTATAGACCTCTGTGGGCATTGGGGCTTTCTTTTTATGCGCAGAGTCATTTCTGCCAATTTTTTTCATCGTGGAACTCCTTATGTTTGTTGATGCTGCATGGAGACAATCTGACAGTCGGGGCAGAACTCGATGTAGAGCGAGCCCTCCATGTAGTCCGTCAGCGCCTCCCAATGAATCTGCATGAGGTACTTCATCGGCTGTCCGCAGTCGGGGCACGTCGTGTATTCCCAGTCCTGCCACCAGAGCGCAAAGCCGCCGAGCGTGCAGGTGTCCTCGAAGCGTGCGCCGTAGAACAACGGTACGGGTGTCTCGCCGAGGATGAGATTGTTTTCAAAAATCGCGGCAAGTGCCTCATCGACATAAATGCTGTCGTCTGCCTCTCCGTAAGAAAGTACCTCGCTGCCGCCATCGAGCGTATAGCGGCTCAGCATCGGCTCCGCATACGAAACGCAGTTCGGACAGCAGGTCGCCGTGAGAATGCCGTCGATGCCGAGGAAGTGCAGGCGTTCATCCCGCCCGTTGAGGACGAGCATATCCGCCATGCGGCAGCCGCAGTGCGGGCAGTTCTCCTCCCGTGGGCGGGCAATGCGGACGGGCGAGCGGGCAAGCTCCTCCTCCGATGCGGCGTGCACCAGCGTATAGCAGGTGTCAAAGTTCAGCGTGCGGCGCTGCCCCTCTGCGTCGAACGTCCAGCCGCCGCACTGCGCATAGACGGCGGGATCAACGTGCAGATTCCCGCGCCACGGGCGCGGCGCACGTTCGAGGGCGAGGAGTGCTGCAAGGGATTGGTCGTCTCCCTGCATACCGAGGCACATCATGAGCAGATTCGCCTCGCGTGCGTCCTCCGTCTCCATCAGTGCCGCGATCAGTCCGTCCCGCACATCCGCCGGCGCGTGATAGTAGACTGCCGAGGGCCAGAAGGAACGCGCCGCGAGTGCCGCGCGCGGAATCTCCGGCGCGAGGCGTCCGCGACAGCAGAGCAGGTACCAGAAATCATCGGGAACATCCTCGATCTGCGCGATGATTTCCTGCTCCTTTGCCGCGATCTCCTCGGGCGTCCATGCGAGTGCTGCACGGCGGTTCGCCGCCGTCCTGCACCGCCAGCAGAGTCCTTTGTAGCCGAGTCCCGTGCCGCAGCCGGGACATTGGTGGGGAAGCGTCATGATCGGCTCCTTTCCGTGACTTCTGTTGTGGGAATATTCGTCTGTTTTATGATAGTATAGATGAATTGCGGCTTCAATAGGTCTTTTGGGTAAAGTTGAAGAGACGCACGCGTATAGCCAACAAGCGGATGCTCTCCGCACGGCTCGGATGAATACGGGTGAATTTGCAAAATCCCGCCGCATTTGGTACACTTGCGGGAGTGTTATAAGGAGACTACAAAGTACATGAGTGATCGAAAGAAAGCCCGTGCCGCCGCCGAGCGCGGGGCGCGGCTGACGAGGGAGGATGCGCTCGCCCTCTACGAGGACAACGACCTCCTCGCGCTCGCGGCGTGGGCGCGTGCCGCGAAGGAGCGTGCGAGCGGGAAGAACGTCTACTATACGGTGAACCGCCACATCAATCTCACGAATATATGCAGCGCGAACTGCCCGCTCTGCGCGTTTCAGGTGGAGCAGGGCGACGCGCGCGGCTATATTATGGAAACGGACGATGTGGCGCGCGTGCTGGAACTGGCGAAAAAAACGCCACGGCTCACGGAGATCCACATCGTGAGCGCACTGCACCCCGACCGCCCCTTCGCCTACTACGAGGGGGTTGTGCGGCAGGTGCGCGCGGCGCTTCCCCATGCGGATATCAAGGCATTCACGCCCGTGGAGGTTGTGAACTTTGCGAAGACGGAGGGGACTTCCGTCCGTGACATCTTGAGCGCGTTGCAGAAGGCGGGGCTCTCGTCCCTGCCCGGCGGTGGTGCGGAGATCCTCTCCGACCGCGTGCGTGCCGTCATCTGCCCGAACAAGGCGACGCGCGCGGAGTGGCTCGACTGTATGCGCACGGCGCACGCGCTCGGCATCCGCACGAACGCGTCCATGATGTACGGGCACATCGAGACGGTGGAGGAGCGCATCGACCACCTGCTCCTTCTGCGTGACTTGCAGGATGAGACGGGCGGCTTTCAGGCGTTCATGCTCTTTCCCTTTCATCCCGAGAACACGGCACTCGGCGCAGAGAGGAAGCTCGCGCGTGTCGGTTCGTGGGAGGATATGAAGATGCTTGCGCTCTCGCGCCTTGTGCTTGATAACATAGCGCATTTCAAGGCATTCTGGGTCATGCTGACACAGCCCATCGCGCAGCTTGCCCTCGGCTTCGGCGCGGACGATCTCGACGGCACGATCGGCGAGGAGAAAATCATCCATGCGGCGGGTGCGACCACGCAGACGGGCATCACGCGGCGCGAGCTGGACGCGATGATTCGCGAGGCGGGCTATGAGCCTGTGGAGCGCGACACATTCTATCGGCCGATTGCGGCGGGGGAGGGCGCATGAGACTATCGGAGCGGGAGGCGGCTGACCTCCTCACGAGCGGCGACCCCATCGACCTCGGACGTGCGGCGGATGCGGAGCGGCGGCGCAGGTTCGGCGACACCGTGACGTTCATCGTCGACCGCAATATCAACTACACGAATGTATGCGTGAACGAATGCCGCTTCTGCGCGTTCTACACGAAGCAGGATGCGGAGGACGCCTACCTCCTGCCGATGGAGGAAATCATCGAGAAGGTCGGCGAGACGGCAGCGGCGGGCGGAACGCAGGTCATGATACAGGGCGGCATCCACCCCGATCTGCCGCTCGCGTACTACGAGGATATGCTGCGCGCGATCCGTGACCGCTATCCCTCCATCGTGATTCACTCCTTCACGGCGACGGAGATTCTGTATTTTGCCGAAAAGGAGGGTATCACGGTTGAGGACACGCTGCGGCGTTTGCAGGATGCGGGGCTTGCGTCCCTGCCCGGCGGCGGCGCGGAGATTCTCGTTGACCGCGTGCGCAAGCTCATCGCGCCGAAGAAGATCATGACCGAGGATTGGCTGCGTGTGATGCGGACGGCGCACAAGATCGGCATGGAGTCGACGGCGACAATGGTGATCGGCTTCGGCGAGACGATGGCGGAGCGCGTGGAGCACATGGAGCATATCCGTCGTTTGCAGGAGGAGACGGGCGGCTTCCGCGCCTTCATCACGTGGACGTTCCAGCCTGGCAATACCGCGCTCGGCGGGGAAAAGACCTCGAGCTGGGACTATATGCGGACGCTCGCCGTCACGCGGCTCTATATGGACAATGTGTCCCATATCCAGGGGTCGTGGGTCACGCAGGGCGAGCGCATCGGGCAGCTGACCCTCGGCTTCGGTGCGGACGACCTCGGGAGCATCATGCTCGAGGAGAATGTCGTGCGCGCGGCGGGCACGCGATACAATATGTCCATCAAGAAGATGATCGATCTGATACGCGGTGCGGGCAGAGAGCCTGCACAGCGCGACACGCGTTACCGCGTGATACGGAGGTTCTAGCATGGCAGAGGAAAAGATACCTGCGGCGGGCTATGCCGTCATCGGCGGCTCGGGGACACTGTCGAGCGACTTCCCGCGCGCCTCGATGGCGGAGGATGTGGAGATCCTCGCGGATGGTCTGCACTTTGCAACGCCCTATGGGGAAAGCCCCGCGTTCCGCCTCTTTTCGGTGGCTGGGCGACGCGTCCTCACCTGCCGCATGCACGGCTGGCGCAGCGGCGTGACGCGCGCGGACGCCTCTCGGCAGGTGTTCTGGGTGCTGCGCGAGGCGGGCGTCACGCGCATCCTCTCCGAGGGCGGTGTGGGGACTGTGAATCCCCTGCTCGATCCGCGTGACTTCCTCATCCCCGACGACTACCTCGATCTGTCCGTACGCAAGGATGTCATGCTCGACGGACGCTATCTGCTCGTGATGCGCGACGCGCTCTGCTCGGAACTGCGCAGGACGCTCATCGCAGAGACAAAGAAACGCTATACGGGGCGTATTTTCGACAGAGGTGTTTATGCCGTCACGGACGGACGGCATTTCGAGAGCCCCGCCGAGATCGCCATGCTGCGCGGGCACGCCGACATCGTGGGGCAGAGCCTTGCGCCCGAGGTCTACCTCGCACGCGAGATCGGCGCGTGCTATGCGGGGCTGTACTTCGTCGTCAACTACGGCGAGGGCATCCGCCCGTGGTTGCACGATACGCTCACGCAGATTTTCTACGACGATGCGCCCATGATCGGCGACATTCTGCTCGCCACCATCCGCAGCGTCCCCACTGAGGAGAATGCGTGTGAATGCCGCAGTCTGCGCAAGGAGACCCTGCTCAAGGATGTCTACAACGCGGAGTCGGACAAGGGATAAAACGAAAACGCCGCCCATTATGCACGTGGGCGGCGTTTATATTTTGAACAGGTCGCTGTGTGTTCCTGTTCGCGTCAGGTAGAGGATGAGCGTGTCCTCTGAAATCTCGTAGATGAGCAGCCAGTCCGGTGCGATGTGGCACTCCCGACATCCTGTATAGTTCCCTGTCAACGCGTGATCTCTGTACTTTGGGGCGAGCACTTCGCCGCGCGCCAGCTTTTTGATAACATCGGACAATAGCTCCGTATTGTATCCGCGCTTTGCCGCACGTTTCAAGTCCTTCTGAAAACGGGAAGTTGGGCGAATCGTATATTTCATGAAAGCAGATCCTTCATCATCGCATCGACATCTGTATAGCGTTTGCCGAGGCTCGGGTCTGCCTTCATGCGGCGCACCTCGTCGAGCGCTCCCTGTGTCTCTGCGTTCGGCGAATTACCGCCGATCTCAAAGGGAATGCGGTACTCACGCACTGTCTTTCGCGCAAAAATATTGAATGCTGTCGTCATGCTCATGCCCATATCCGCACAAAATGCACTGAATTGCTCCTTCAAATCGTTATCCATGCGTATGCTTACATTCGTTTGTGACACTCCAATCAACTCCTTTTTTATAGAGTAATGCAAATTCCGTGCATTGTCAAGAAATCTCATGATGACCGAGGTGTAAGAGAAGCAACGAAATCCTCTGTATACACGATGAAATCCGTGAAAAATCCGTTGACAATCATTCCCCTCGGTGCTACTATGATGGCGCAGGGCATCCTGCGGGAACGATCCGACTGAAAAGAAGTGCAATCCATCATGAGCGAGCTGGCTTCCACACAGTTCAAGGAATCGCTGATAAAAGGAAGTCCGTCAGATTGGTGTAGATTTTTCGTCCTGTCAAGGAGGCAAACCGGACGCAGAGTGGTGCTCTGTGGAGGATCTGCCGACGAAGAGAGGGTGGAAAAGATGCGCCAAGATGATGGTGCTGAGTTTATCAGTGCTTCCTCAACATGAGTCCATAGCGTCCGAGCGCATACTATGCGTTTGGACTTTTTTGCTTTTTTGGGGGATTGGGAGGTTTTTATCATGTCAGTCAACAGGGGAAAAGTCGTCATCATCGGGACGAGCAATGTCGGCTCCGCCGTGCTCAACAAGATCGCGGATTTTCAGCTCGCATCGGAGATCGCGCTCATCGATCTCGATATGGATCGCGCGCGCGGCGAGGCACTGGATGCGAGTCATGCCATGTCCTCGCCGTACAGCACGAACATCAAGATTCATCCGGGCACATACGAGGACTGCCGCGATGCAGGCTTCATCGTCATCACGGCGGGCCCTTCGATCCTGCCCGGCGAGACGCCCGACCGTCTGAAGCTCGCGAGTACGAACACGAAGATCATGCGCTCCATCTTCTCCGAGATCGTGAAGTACACGAAGGAAGCAATGGTCATCATGATCACGAACCCGCTCGATGTCGCGACCTACGTCGTATCGACGGAG
>NZ_CP016201.1:525035-561421 GCF_001683335.1 Selenomonas sp. oral taxon 126 | reverse complement strand
GATGTCGCGACCTACGTCGTATCGACGGAGTGCGACTACCCGCGCGAGAAGATCCTCGGCACGGGCACGATGCTTGAGACCTACCGCTTCCGCTACATTCTCGCCGAGCACTACGATATGGATCCGAAAAACATTCACGGCTACGTGCTCGGGGAGCACGGCAACGATGCCTTTGTCGCGTGGTCGACGGTCAACTGCGCGGGACTCGGCATCGACCACCTCGACGAGTATTTCCATTTCGAGGAAAAACTCAGCCGGCAAGAGGTCGAACAGGGGCTGATTCAGACCGCGTACGATGTCATCAACCTCAAGGGCTTCACGAACACGGGCATTGCCATGGTCGCCTGCCGCTTCATCAAGGCGATCCTCTACAACGAGCATACGATCCTGCCCTGCTCCGCCGTCATGGAAGGCGAGTACGGCATGCGGGGCGTGGCGCTCTCCATCCCGCGTATGATCGCGCAGGACGGCGTCGTGCGCTCCCTCGAAGTGCGTCTGCCCGATGACGAGATGGAAAAACTCGTGCACGCACAGAAGAGCGTCCGCGCCGCACTCGACGGCGCAGGGGTGAAGTGAGCCGCTGACACCTGCCATAGATACGAGAACCCCCGTCCACCAATGTAGATGTGGACGGGGGTTCTTATGTTCCTTAGTTCTCTGCCGCCTCGTAGCCGACCATGAGAGCCTGCATATTCGCGTCGACGGTGTGCGGCGGGACGCGGTGTGCGACGGCGGTCTTGACCGCATCGAGCGGGACGATCCCCGAGACGCGCGTGATTGCGCCGAGGGCGACGATGTTCGCAAAGAGTGCCTTCCCGATTTTTTCAATCGCGAGCGTCGTGATGGGGACTTTGGCGACGTGCGCCGCCTGCGGGACGCTCGGGACGAGCTCGCTGTCCACAATCAGGATGCCCTCCTCGGGATCGAGATCGCCCGCATACTTGTCCGCCGCAGCCTGCGTCATCGCGAGCACGATGTCGGGATGCTCGACGTGCGGATGATAGATCACGTCGTCGCTGACGATGACCTCCGAGCGCGACGCGCCGCCGCGCGCCTCAGGGCCGTAGGACTGCGACTGCGCGACGTTCATGCCGCACGCGGTCGCCGCCTCGGCAAAGATGATGGCGGCGGTGATGACACCCTGTCCGCCCGAGCCTGAGAGACGTAGTTCCTTCTGCATATCAGAGCCCTCCCGCACGCCGCTGGATCTCGGCGTTCGCCATGCCGTACTCCTCGCCCTCGCACGCATAGAGCAGCCCGATCGGGAATTTCTCCGGCGTGCGCTTCTCGGGTGGCAGCTTGTCCCATGCCGCCTTCATGACCGCAGCGTCTCGCATCCACTCGAGCATCGCGGCGGGCGAGCCCATCTTGTTCTTGCGCCCGTAGGCGGTCGGACACTGCACCATCGCCTCGACGAGGGCAAAGCCGTGGTTTTTGAGTCCGCCCGCAATCATCTGCGTGAGATGTTTGACGTGGAATGCCGTGGAACGTGCGACATAGGTCGCGCCTGCTGCCTCGGCAATGCGGCAGGCATCGAGCGGACGGTCGATCGTCCCGTAGGGCGCGGTCGTTGTCATCTTGCCGGGCGGCGTGGTCGGCGAGGACTGCCCGCCCGTCATGCCGTAGATGTTGTTGTTGAAGAGGACGACCGTCAGATCGACGTTGCGCCGACAGCCGTGCAGGAAATGGTTGCCGCCAATGGCAGTACAGTCGCCGTCCCCCGTAATGACGATGACGTTGAGCTCAGGGCGTGCGAGCTTGATGCCAGTCGCAAATGGTATCGCTCGCCCGTGCGCTGTATGTACCGTGTCAAAATCCATATAGCCCGAGCCGCGCGAGGAGCAGCCAATGCCCGACACAATGACGGTATTGTCCTGCGTGAATCCCTCCGCGCCCTCGATTGCCTGTGCGATGCACTTCAGCGCCGTGCCGTTGCCGCAGCCCGGACACCAGAGATGGGGGAGGCGGTTCTGACGGAAAAACTGCTCGAAGCCGCGGTCGATTTCCATATGCGTATTCATATCCGTGCTCATGCCCGCACCTCCTCACTCATTTCGCGGATTGCCGCCGCAATCTCCTGCGGGGTGAAGTCCAGCATATTGTATTTGAGACACGGGCGGACGGGCGTGCCGTGTGCCGCGCGCGTGACCTCGCCCACGAGCTGACCGTAGTTCAGCTCTGCGACGAGGATGCTCTTCACGCGGTCGGCGAGCCGTCCGATTGCCGCATCCGCGAACGGCCAGATCGTCTTGAGTCGCAGGAAGCCGACCTTGATCCCGTCCGCACGCGCCGCGCGTACCGCCTCGTATGCCGTACGCGCCGTACCGCCGTAGCTGACGACAGCGTATTCCGCGTCCTCCATGAAGTGCTCCTCCGTGTGGATGATCTCCTCGCCCACACGATTGATTTTCTCGTGGAGCCGGTGGATCAGCTGCTCCGTGACGGTAGGGCTGCCCGAGGGAAAGCCCGTCTCATCGTGGAGAAGCCCTGTGACGTGGATGCGGTAGCCGTCGCCGAAACGTGCCACATCGGGCACGAGATCCTCGCCCACGGCAAAGGGCTGGTAGCCCTCGGCGCGTGTCTTCTTCGGCAGACGGCGCGGGTAGATGTCCAGCTCGTCCGCTGTGGGGAGGACGACGTTCTCGCGCAGATGCCCGACGATCTCATCCGTTAGCAGGATGACGGGCGAGCGGAAGCGCTCCGCGTAGTTCACCGACATCACCGCCAGATCGAACGACTCGCGCACGCTCCACGGTGAGAGCGCGATGATCGGATGGTCGCCATGCGTGCCCCAACGTGCCTGCATGACATCGCCCTGCGACGGCGCGGTCGGCTGTCCCGTCGAGGGGCCGACGCGCTGCACGTTTACCACGACGCACGGGATCTCCGCACAGGCGGCATAGCCGATCAGCTCCTGTTTCAGCGAGAAGCCGGGACCGCTCGTCGCGTCCATCACCTTTGCACCCGCGAGCGACGCGCCGAGGATTGCGCCCATCGCCCCGATCTCGTCCTCCATCTGGAGGAACGTGCCGCCGATCTTTGGCAGCATCTTCGCCATTTGCTCGGCGATCTCCGTCGACGGCGTGATCGGATAGCCCGCGAAGAATGTCACACCTGCGGCAATCGCACCCTCGGCGACCGCCTCGTTGCCCTGCATGAGCCGTGCTCTCGTCTCAGCCATATCACGCCCTCCTCTCTACGAAAATCGCAAAATCGGGGCAGCGCATCTCGCACTGCCCGCACGCGATGCAGTCCTCGGGGCGCACCGGCGTGATCTTGCCGAGGAGGCTCACCTCGAGCACCTTCTTCGGACAGAACGCCGCACAGATGCCGCAGCCCTTGCACCGTTTTTCCTTGATATACAGCTCACCCTTCATGGCATCTCTCTCCCGCCGGGATGCGGAACACATCCCTCATACACAGAATACGGAGACGGTTCTCTTTTTATAAGAAATCGCAGACTTCATTGAGTAACCGTGATAAAGATGAATGACATTATAACGGAAGCCATATAAAAATTCAACGCTGACGCGGCATGTATGGTATTATACAGTATACAGGGATACGGGGAGGGGATTGACAAACGTCCGTCCAACTGATAATGTGCCCTCGTAATCAAATCTGTAGGAGGGATTTCTTGAATTTTTATACCTATGACTATATCACGGCGCACAGCCAGTTCGGCGATAATGTCTGGTATGTGCTCTCGTTTCTCGCGCTCGCTGCGCTTCTCTTCGTGAGTGTGAAGCATCTGCGCAACCGCCTTGCGACGCGCTACCGCGACCTCATCGTCATTCTGTTTCTCACGGTCGCATTCCTAGGTGGCGTGCAGTGGAACGACTACAACCGTACAAAGAGCGATGTGGAAGCGACCTCGCGCATGGCGCAGTTCCTCAACAGCCTCAGCGTGGATCTGGATGTACCCGTGCAGAAGATCCGCACCAACTCGACGTATTTGAAGCAGGGAATGCTCGTCGATGTGCAGGGGACATTTTACGCGGTGACGTTCAATGCGGACTTTACCTCGTTCCAGTACGAGCGGACGCATCTCCTGAACCGCGACGTGAAGATTGTGGACAAGGAGGACTGACATGCTGATCTACTCTCTGATGCTGGGCAAGCTCGCGCTCGGCCTTTTGTGTCTCATCCTCCAGATCAACCTGCTCGGCAAGGGCAACCTCGCGCCGAACTCCGCGACCGATCAGGTGCAGAACTACGTCCTCGGCGGCATCATCGGCGGCGTGATCTACAACAGCGCCATCTCCATTCTGGACTTCCTGCTCGTGCTGATCGCGTGGACGCTGCTCGTGCTGGTTCTGAAATACCTCAAGATGAACAGCGGTGCGATCAAGGACTTCGTCGACGGCAGTCCCGCCGTGCTGATCGAGCGCGGCAAGATCCTCATGGATGAGTGTATGCGGCACGGGATGCTCGCGCATGACATCACGCTGAAACTCCGCATGGCGGGCGTTTACTACATCAAAGACGTGAAACGCGCTGTGCTCGAGCCGAACGGACAGCTCACGGTCATCCAGTACGGCGAGCAGAACGCCCGCTATCCGCTCATCCTCGACGGACAGCTGGATGAGGACATCCTCGAATTCATCGAAAAGGATCGCGTCTGGCTCAACTCCGAGCTGCGCACAGCAGGAGTCGAGCTGAAGGATGTCTACATCGGCGAGTACAAGGACGGCGCACTCGCTGTTTATCCGTATGAGAGCGCGTGAGGGGACGCATGAAAAGGGGCTGTTGCACGAAGTCAATTTGACTCATGCAACAGCCCCTTTTTGTTATGAATCTTTGTGGAACAGAATCCATGCGAGCAGGTCTTCCTGCGTGTCAGGCGTATCATTTTGCCAGTACCTCGTATGCCTTCCGATTCTCCTGCATAAGTCTGCGCGAAACAGCAAGCACCGCATCGTCAGGGAGGCTGTCGTCATGTGTGATATGTCAAACGTCGATGACGAGATAGCGCGGCGCGTTATCCTTCAGAATGACCGCAGAACCATTTTCATCGACCGGCTGCGCGACCTTTGCAAAGTCGCGATGGGCTTCGTTCATCGAGATTGCTGCGCCTGTATTCATGTTCATGGGATAGCTCCTTTCCTTCCACCCTACGCCGCCGCCTGCTTTGCATTCGCGTTAATGCGCTTGAGGGCGTGGGCGATTGCAACGAGGGTCTTGTTGTCATGAAACACCTTGAAAATGCTCACGCCGCCGAAGTTCTGGTCGTTCCCAAGTTCCTTCTCATTCATCGTGCCGTTCTTCATGACCCACTCCATAATCTGACGCACGAAGGCGATCTGCTCCTCGGTGTAGAGGGCTGTGTCGAGGAAATCGGAGAAGGCGGCGCGGGCGGCATCCTCGGACAGCCCCGTGAGGGAGCGGACGAATGTGCCGAGGTGGTCCTCCTCCTGCACGCCGCCGGGGACGAACACGCGGAACTCTGCCGCACTGCCGACCTCCTCCCAGAAGATGCGCTGCAGCTCTGCCCAGTCCTCCGCCGCGAGCGGGATGTTGTTCCGCAGCTTTTGCAGGGCGGGGACGTTCTCGTTCTCTCTGACGTAGCGGTTCGCGCGCTCATAGTAGCCATCGAGTGCCGTGCTCTTCGTGAGCCGCATGCCAACCTCGGTGCTGAGTACCTCGTCCGTGATATTGATGACCTTCGTGTGAATCTCGGTTCTCAGATACTGCATGAGCGCGCGCAGCTCCGCGCGGATGCGCTCGATGGCGGGGAGGTCGGCGTGCGTCCAGAACGCCGCCGTGCGGATCTCCTTGAGCATATCTGCCGCCGCGTGCACGGCGGGGATTCCGCTCTTTTCCATGAGACGCGCCGCAATCTTCATCACCGTCTTTGCCGCGCCGTCATAGCTTGCCGTCTCATGCGCGGCGCGCGCGAGCATCATACGGTAGAGGATGACATCGAGCCGCCGCGCGCCCTCGTCGCCCTCTGTGGGCGGGATGAGCGGCGCGAGCCGCGCGATGATCTCCTCGGCAGCGGTGATGTCCAACGCGTTCAGCGCGGCTGGAGCACCGTATTTCTGTACCGCTGCGAGCTGCTGACGCACAGCAAAGAGATCAGGATTCAGTGCGCCGATGGCGGCGGAGATTTCCCCCGCGAGCGCGGTGCGGAAGGATTGCAGTTCCTCCGTCTGATACGCCGGCTTTTGCAGCTCCTCGATGATACGCACCTTCAGCCCAAACGCCCGCTCTGCGAGAGATTTGCCTGCCGCCGCGTCGATGGTCTTCGGATTCTGCGCGAAGAATGCAAAATTCCCCATATAGTCGAAGATATAGAAGACCGTCTTATCCTTGCCCGCACCGAACAGGTCTTTACACAGGCGCGTCCCGCGTCCGAACATCTGCCAGAACTTCGCCTTTGAGAAGACAGACTTGTAGAAGACGAGATTCAGAATCTCGTGGATGTCGATGCCCGTGTCGAGCATATCCACCGATATGGCGATCTGCGGCAGCTTCGCGGGATCGCGGAAATCATCGAGCAGTTTCTGATGCCCCTTGACCGCATGGTCAATCACACGTGCGAATTCTCCGTGATAAGCGGGATAGAACGCGTCAAATACCGTGGCGATATGCTCGGCATGATCGTGACTGCGCGCAAAGATAATCGTTTTGCCGAGCTTGTCTCCGCCCTCGATCTTCAGACCCTTTTCCATCAGATCCGCGATGATGCGGCGCGTCGTATTCACGTTGAAATAGATGCGGTTGATCTCCGACGGTGCAATCATCTCGGGCGGCGTCTCGCCCTCGTCGAACGCGTCCTCATAGCGCGTCCGCTCCTCATCGGATAGCTCCGCATAGGTCACGCCCTTTGTCGGGATATGCAGCTGCGTCGCAATGCAGTGATAGTCCGCGAGATAGCCCTCGCGCAGCGCCGTCTCATACTCATAGGCATAGGTCGGCATATCGTCTTCCATGTCGAAGAAGTCATAGGTATTGTGATCGACATCCGTCTTGGGCGTCGCCGTCAGCCCGACGATGAGCGCGTCGAAATAGCGGAAGATTGCGCGGTATTTCTTGAAAATGCTGCGGTGTGCCTCGTCGATGATGACGAGGTCGAAATGACCGGGCGTAAAGAGCCGCGCTCCGTCCGCCGTCCGCATCTCGTCGATGGCGTTCATGATCGTCGGATAGGTCGAGAAAATGGCACGCGCGGCGGGATTGGCATTCGTGCGGTCAAGGAGATTGCAGGTGGACAGATTCGGCAGATGCTCCGTGAACGCCTGCTTTGCCTGACGTACCAACTCCGTGCGGTCGGCGAGAAAGAGGACATTCGTCACCCAGCCCGCCGAGAGCAGCACATCCACGAGCGAGATTACCGTGCGCGTCTTGCCCGTGCCCGTCGCCATCACGAGGAGCGCCTTGCGCCGACACGCGCGGAACGCCGCACAGACGCTGTGAATCGCCTCCTTTTGATAGGCACGGTCGGTAATGCGCGGATTGATTGTCATGCGCTCGAACGTCTGCGCCTGTGTGCGGCGGCTCATAATGCGCTCCAAATCGCCGCGCGCAAAGACGGAGTACACCTGACGCGGCGGATAGGCGAGATCATCCCAGAAATAGGTGTCGTAGCCGTTCGTGTAGAAAATCAGCGGGCGCTGTCCCGTCATCTGCTCAAGCGCATCCGCATAGCACCGTGCCTGTTCGCGGCCGACTTCTGGATCTACGCTCGTGCGCTTTGCCTCGACGACGGCGAGCGGCTTGTGGTTCGCGCCGTAGAGCACATAGTCAACGTACCCCTTGCCCGAGTCCGTCGGCAGACCGATCACGGGGACTTCGCGCATACAGTCCGCGTCGAACGTCCACCCCATCGCACGCAGGTCGATGTCGATGATTGTGCGGCGCGTGTCCGCCTCCGTCTCCGGCTGTGCGGGCGGAGCAGTCCGCTCCGCCGCATTCTGTGCGCGCAGCGACGCTAACTCCGCACGCAGCGCATCCATCTCGCCCATGAGGGCGGCGCGCTCGGCAGTGCGTGCATCCAGCTCCGTGCGCAGACGTGCCATCTCCTGTTTTGAGAGGGTCGGCTTCGTATCGTCCGCGAGCAGACTCTCGTCAAAGGCGCGCTCTGCGTAGTTCGCGCCATAGCAGTAGTCGATGAAGAGAATGAAGGCAAAGAGATTTTTGAGCGAGAGCACTGCCTCGCGGTAGCTGACTTTTTTATTCGTGTGTGCGGAGAAATTGCCCAGCTTGATGATATAGCGCAGACTGCTCATGATGCTGTCATCGACCGAGGCGGTGAAGGACGGGTTATAGATGAGCGCGGAGAAATTGTCCTTGTACGGGAGACGGAGCGAGCTGTCCACCGAGTAGAGCCACTTTACCGCGAGTTCGGCGCTCTTGCGCACGCCGAGCGCGCAGAGGGCGGGGCTGGCGGCGATGGACTTCTCCGCCTCGATGCACGCCTCCGAAAAAGCCGCAAATTGCTGCTCGTCCTTCAGAAAGTCGAAATTCGTCATGTTGCTGCTCCCTTCCGTGCGGTGCGTGCTTACGGATATTTGATAACATTATGATATTTTTTGAGGAAAATAGCAAGAATCCGCGTGATGAATTCCGATTTGTCGGCTTGTTCGACAAAGGCGGCAAATTCGTTTTGTAGGTCGAGGGGAGGGATGTGCACAAAGATATTTTTTAGCTTTGTAACATTGATACCTGCCATAACTGCGCCACTGCTTACCGCATCTATTTGGGATTCAACTACACGGCTAAAATGTAATTGGTGCATCATGAAGTATGGATTACAGATTTTGTGATTCAAACGAATCCTCAATACATCTGAGTGAATGATTCCTCTTGAAAAGTTTTGGGGATAGATGGCACACTTCCCAACATTGCCCTTTCGAGACATTGCAATATCTCCGGCTAATATAGAATATGCTTCCAGCTGTTCGGACTTCTTCTCTGTAATAAAATCCGTTGGCGGTGTTGAAAACGAAGCGTTAATTTGGGGAATCCCCCAGAGAGGGATACCTTCTTTTGTATATTCGTGTTTTCCTAGCTGTGTGCCAAAAGGTCCACATTTTATATCGTCTCTGTCAGTACAAGCGTCTACGAGGGGGATTGTTTTCCAAGTGTGCGGATTAAACGCTAAGTCCCCAAACAACTCTACAAATTGTGATTTGACCTCATGCAATGTATTTTTGATGGGAGCGTTTGACGTTGCTCTGATCGACCATCGCATACGCCATTGTCGTCTCAATCTTGCTGTGACCGAGGAGCTGCTGCACTTGCTCGATGGGCATACCCTTGTCAATCGCGCGCGTCGCGAGTGTCCGACGGAACTTGTGCGGATGTACCCGCGCGATGCCGAGCCGCCGCCCAATCTTGCGGAGGCGGATCTCCACGCCGCTGATCTGCAGGCGTTTGTGCGGGCGTTGGAGCGAGACGAAGAGCGCGGGATTCTCGTCCGTGCGGCTGTCCAGATAGCTCCGCAGATGAATCTTCGTGCGCGCGTCGAAGTAGACGGGGCGCTCCTTGCTCCCCTTGCCGAAGACGATGCACTCGCGCCGCTCAAAATCTATGTCGCTACGGTTCAGACGCACGAGTTCACCGACGCGCATCCCCGTCGAGGCGAGCAGGTCGATCATCGCGAGGTCGCGGATATGTGCGCTGTGGTCGCGCATCTGCTCCAACGCCTCGTCCGTATAGGTCTCCTTGATGACCTTCGCCGTCTTGATCTTGTGGATGCGCCGCACGGGACTCTTTAGGATGTAGTTCTCATCCTCCAGCCATGCAAAGAAGCTCGATAGAATCCGACGGATGTTGTCGATGTTCGTGCGGCTGCACGTGCTCCGCTCCTGATAGTCGGACAGGTAGCCGCGCAGGTCGTCGGTCGTGAGGTGGGTGATGTGGCGCGCGGAGGCAGCAAGCAGGTGTCGGAGCGTACTCTCATAGTAGCGGATGGTCTTACTACTGCACCCCTCGACCTTCTTCGCGGCGAGGAACATCGTGAGGAGTTCGCTGCTCGTGATGGCGGTCGCAATCTCCTCGGCGGGGTTGTGCGCCGTGACCTCATGCGCGGCAAGGCAGCGCGTGAGCGTGGACTGCAGCTGTATCATCTGCGCGTTGTCCAGATGGGGCAGCATCTCCTGCAGGATCTCGGTGATAAGGAGGTCTTTCATGGCGGCGTTTCCTTTCCACCGACCTCTGACACCACCAAACAATCAGGAAAAATACTCCTGCATAAGGGCTTTTTTCAATGTCTGCTGTTTTTCGAGGAGCTGACGAAGCAAGAATTCCGATTTGTCGACCTGTTCGACAAAGGCAGCAAATTCGTTTTGTAGGGTGAGGGGTGGTTTTATGATGGGCAAGACTTCTATTTTTTCTTTGCTAAGTGCTTGCCGTGTTGCACCTGCCTCGGCGATATTCCACAGTTTTGCTTGATATTGCTCGCTGATAAACACCGCATTTAAGAACATTGGTATGATTTGTGCTTGATCACATCTGAGAATACAGACGTGTTGATTTACTCTTGCGGGTAAAATATCATTAGGAACAATACAACAGCGAGCGACAGATGCGCCCGTAATATTGAGTAGAACATCATTGGACTCAAGGATCACATTATCTAACAGAGATGCTTGTTTTTCGTCAATGTGGGCAAGACCTTCATAATCAAAGTAGCCGTTATAAACATTCATACTCCGAATCAAGCTAATCCCTTGCTCTTTATAACTGGCATTTCCTCCTTTCGGAGTAGCTCCTGAGCCAATTTTCGACGTGAGTTCTTTTAATGGGAAGATTTCCCACCCCATCGGATTTGTCACAGGATCCCCGAACATCTCTACAAATTGTGATTTGACGAGCTTGTCAAAAAGAGAAAGCTGACACTGAATATTTTCTTCTACAGCACTCAATTTATCCAAGTGTTCAGCAATTTTTCTCTGTATTTGGATGGGGGGGAGTTCAATCACTTTTTCAGACAGACTACTTTTGTTCAGGGTAATTCCTTTTACGGCTTTGTTCGTTCCTATCGTCCAGTCGATTGCTTGAAAATAGTGGTACATAAAGTGAATATCTACATCATGCACCTTTTTATCAATGAACGCCATGATGGCTTCATTGGTGTAAATGTCCGTAGCAGTAATAGCGACTTTGCCCAAAGATAATTTGAAACTCATCAATAAGGTATCTTTCGGGACTTTTTTTATGTTTGTGCGAGAAACAGCTTCGTCGGTGATACATTCCTTTGTCTGAGAGATGTATTTGCTATTTTGTGTTAAATCGGATATGGATACCCACGCATTTGTCCCATTCCAAAACTCGGGCATATTTCTTGCGGGGGTTTTGCCCATTTGAAGTTCATATATATCGCTTAGTCGTAGCTTCATTACATCACCCCCTATATTTTCTGCTCCAAATCCGCAAGCAGCCCGTCCAGTTCCCGATAGAGTCCGCGTATGTCCGCGAGGATTTCCTGCGGGGGCGGATACTCCTGCGGCACATACTCGATCTCCTTATATTTATTGATCGAGAGATCGTAGCCGTTCGTGCGAATCTCATCCACGGGCACGAGGAAGCTCTGTGCGGTGCGTGGGCGCTCCGTCTCCTCCTCCATATGGGTGAACCTCTGCACGATGTCCTCGATGTCGCCGCCATCCGCAAGCGGCTCGCGCTTGTCGTCGAGTGAGTAGCCGTCAGACTTCATGTCGTAGAACCAGACGCGCTCTGTGCCGCCCGTGCCCGTCTTCGTGAATATGAGGATCGCGGTGGAGACACCTGCGTAGGGCTTGAATACACCCGAGGGTATGGAGATGACCGCCTGTAGGAGGTTGTGGTCGACGAGCTCCTTGCGCAGATCCTTGTGGGCGCGCGACGCACCAAAGAGCACGCCGTCGGGAACGATGCAAGCACAGCGCCCGCCCGCGTCGAGGACGCGCAAAAAGAGCGCGACAAAGAGCAGCTCGGTCTTCGTCGTCTTGACCTTTGCCGTGAGATTGCCCGCGACGTTCTGCCCGTCGAGCGAGCCTTTGAACGGGGGATTCGCGAGGACGAGGGTGTATCTGTCCGCGTCCGTATTGTTCTTCGAGAGGGCGTCGTTGAAGCGGATGTCGGCGCCGTCCATGCCGTGCAGGATGCTGTTCATCGCCGTGATACGGAGCATGGTCTGGTCGGTGTCGTAGCCCGTGAACATCTCGTTCTGGAAATGCGCCCGCAGTCTGAGATCCGTCCGCAGCTCCCTGTCGTAGTGTTCGCGCACGAACGAGCCCGCACCGACGAGGAAGCCGCCTGTCCCGCAGGCGGGGTCGATGATGCGGTCGCGCAGGGTCGGCTGCATGAGCCGCACCATCATACGGATGATGTGGCGCGGCGTGCGGAACTGCCCGACGCGGCCGGCAGTCTGGAGCTTTGAGATCATATACTCGTAGAGGTCGCCCTTGAGATCTCGGTCACTCAGCGGGAGCGCGGTGATGGCGGTGACGACCTTCTCCGTGATGAGCGGGTCGGGCAGGGAGAAGACGGCGTTTTCCATATACCGCGTGTAGGAACTCGTATCTCCGCGCAGTTGCTTGATGAAAGGGAATACCCTGTCACGCAGGATGGCATGGATGTCCTCCGCCTTTTTGTGCTGAAAGACGCTCCAACGCATCTCCTGCCCCGCTGCGTCCGCAGGGAAGATGCGCGTGAAGTCTGTGCCGAAGATCTCCGCCGCCTTCTCGTTCTCCGTCTCCATATCGTCGAGTGACTTGATGAAGAACAGATAGGTGAGCTGCTCGATCACAACGAGCGGATTCGACATTCCGTAGGAAAACATATCGTTCCAAATCTGGTCGATTTTATTTTTGAGTGCGCCTGTTATCATTGGGTGCTCCTTTTTAGCTCGTTGTACTTATAGGTAATCGAAGTTATATCATATACTTTTGTTCTTGTGCATTTGAATAGGTTAGGTTCAAATATTGCCAAATTCACTCCGCCTTCGTGCATCGTACTTTTGTATTCGATGCCGTCATATCCTTTACTGCGTATGAAGTCACAAATATACTGTGTTGGCAGATATTCCAATATGTTGGCATTTCGGAGAGGTTTTGCAATTTCATGAGCAATTATTCTCAGGTGGGGACGGTTGATCGCATATTCTGTTAAATTGAATCCGTAAGGGATACGCAGAAACGGACTGATACGGTCGATCTTTGTAAGGTTGATTATATTTATATCTTGCTGTAGTGCGAATCTCCCTACGGTAACGAAATCATATAGACCCGCACGAACTTCACGCAATGTTGTTTCTTCTGAGTTAGAGAGATAAAGTACGCTGATGCCGGCGGGATTTACCCTGCCGTCTTTTGCCGCATGATTTGGTGGTGCCCCCATATTAGAAGGTTTGAATCCTTCTTTTGTGGGACAAATCCGTGAGCGGAACATCACTTTCTTGCCTTTATGGTACGTGTCTATTACACATTGTAAGAATGAATCCAATTTATCTGTGTTGATAAAATTGCTGTGAAATCGGTTTTTTGTTTTAATTCCTGCATCAAAATCTGCCCATTCGTATCCTTTTAGAATAGAATGGGCTTTCAAATAATCTATATTCTGAATTTCGAAAATACCTATAGGATGATTGAATAGATCGGGTTGTTCTTTATACCTATCTGCACATAGCGTTGTAATTAGCTTATAAATTACATCAGGTGGCAACTTAAATATTTGCCAATCATGGCAAAGAATATCTTTGATTAAACCTGTATGCTGATGTGGAAAACTATGCGGTAAAAGTGATATAGGAGTATATATGTCCAATAGCGGATCAAAGAGCTCTGTGATGGCAGAGCTTGCTTCAATATCATATACATAAGTATTATGAGTTCCACAAAAATCACAAGTGTCTTTTATGTTTCCACTTTGTATGATATCTCGGATTTCTTCATCCGCAAAGCAATCAATGCAACAATACATAGACTTACACCTCGTTCAAGTAGATGCTCATTAGTTCGAGATGATGCATTATGGATAGTTTTTTCACTGTCCCAAGACCGGGGTAGGATTGATCTTTGTAGTGTTCCAGAAATTTTTTGAATCCCAAGGTGAGTTTGAAAGAGGACTTTCTGTTTTGATACCACGCATATAGTTTTGATACGGCTTCATAGAATTTTCCCGCCGGATTATAGTAGTCTTCGTTAGAATCAGATACGAAGTGGTGAATACGAAGGTTGTTTTCAGCATCCAAATAGACAATATGGATTGCTACGGCACGAGGAGCAAATCCTGATTCTGAATACTCATCGCCGACAATGGAATAATCGGAGAACCCGATAAAATTATCCTCTTTGTAATATAAATGATCGTCTGAAAAAAACTCATCGTCTATTTCTTTGTAGGCTGCATTTTTCGATTGCTTTTCAAATTTATCATCTAGTAAAACTTTGTTTTTCCGTACCCTTCTGCGAAAAGTACTTTCATCTGGAATTAACACATAGCGGGGACTGACAGAAGAAAACTCTGTTTCATAGATACTGAAATGATCGCGACTGGCGTTGACAGCAAGGAGATCGCCCTTTTCGATATTTTGTTTCGTTAGTGAATTAACCCATGATTGTGTATTATCTTGCATGATAAGAGATTTTATGACAAACGGTGATTGAAGCGAGTCTGAAAATCGTGTTTGATATATAGATTTTCTTTCTTGATCTGAAATATCTTCAAGTTCAGAGCCAAAATTTCCGACCATAGGATTAAGAATAACCGCAATACACTGGTTGTTTTTGACAAACACATCCAGTGTATTTACAAGCGTGGATGAGAGTTTTACAGGTTCAATGATGGGAATAATATGCTCGCCTAGGAGTTTTTGATTTGCTAACTCGCGTAGTGCAAGCAATTCAAATTGACGACCGCGTAGATATGGGAAGTACATAGCGTCAGCCTCCATATTTTTGACTGAGAAAATTATTTATCGAGTTCCAGTTGGACTTTAGCGTTTTGGAGAAATAAACCAATGACTTTAGCTCATACGGAACATCACTAAAGTTTGACAGATGGCACTGATTTCTTTTTTTTAGCTGTCCCAACATCAATGTGTATGCTGTTTGTATGGGGATTTTAGAGAACCATTCCAGACAAGCCTCATAGTAAAAGACTTGGGAAGTAATCGGAAGCTGTCCATAATATTGCATAAGGATGCTTTCATACTCCTGTTTTCGCAAAACCTTGAAGATGGTTGTATAGTCCAAGTAGGTATTATCCCCTATGGGCTCTTGTCGGTATTTTCGACTGATTGTATTTTGGGAAGTAAGGACATAGATGCCGACAGGAGTGCTTGAAAGCATCTGTTTTGCTCGTTCATACTGCTTTTCGGATGTCACGATACACACATGGTCAAAGGCTTTGAAATAGTCTTGTAGTTGGTGCTCAAGACGCTCAAATGAGTCCAGTTCGGTTTTTATTTCATATACGACCGCCTTCCCGTTGATCAGAATAAAGTCTGCTTTGGATTTAGCAATGGGAATTTGGGACAAGGCGGTTGTGGTTTTGAGGCTGTGTTTTCCCAGGAGTAATTTATTCAATAAGGTGTTTTGATAAAAGTATTCGTTACGGTATGATTTTGACATGAATGTATAGATCTCGTTGATTAGCGTAGCATTGTCTTTATTTTCGGTAGAAGAGAGAAAACATCGTATTATTGCATCATAAATAGAATAATTCTTCGATTTTGTTGACATTTCCAAGAAAACAGATTGGGTAAAAAAACGATTTAGGACATGATTCGTTGATGACATCAGCGCACCTCCTTTCAAAATAACATGTAATTTTTATACTTATTGTAACATATCTGGAAGTAAGATTGAACCTTTATTGTGTATATGGAAAAACCTCTTTCTGGGTCAGCTTTTCCAGAAAGAGGTTTGTGTTTTTGGAGATTTTTAGCTCTACTCCCTCACCCGATACGCCACCGCATACATAACGGGCAGCACCAGCAGCGTCAGGACAGTTGCGACGATGAGTCCGCCTGCGATGGCGACTGCCATCGGCCCCCAGAAGACGCTGCGCATGAGGGGAAGCATGCCGAGGATGGCGGCGGCTGCGGTGAGCATGATGGGGCGGAAGCGCAGGACTGCCGAGTCGATGATGGCGTCGAGCGGCTTCTCGCCCGCGTCCTCATGCTTTTTGATCTGGTCGATGAGGATGACGGAGTTGCGGATGATCATGCCAAAGAGGGCGAGGACGCCGAGGTAGGCGACGAAGCCGAGCGCGGAGTCGGTGAGGAGCATTGCGAGCGCGACGCCGATGAGTCCGAGCGGGGCGGTGAGGAGGGTGAGCGCCATCTTGCCCATTGTGCCGACCTGCAGCATGAGGAGGGTCATGATGATAAAGACCATGGCAGGCACGGGCTGCACGAGGTAGCCCATCGCCTCCGCCGAGTCCTCAAGCGCACCCGCAGGGGTGATGCTCGCACCTGCGGGCAGGGAGGCGCGCAGCTCCTCCGTCGCACGGTAGATGCGCTGCGTTGCGTCGTTGCCCTCGCCGCGCACGACATCGCCCTGCACCATGATGGTGGGCAATAGGTTGCGCCGCTTGATGAGTCCGTCCTCTGCCGCATAGGAGAGGTGTGCGATCTGGGCGAGCGGGACGTAGCCGCCGCCGGTGGCAATCGGCAGCTCGCCGAGCCGCTCGAGATTCGTGCGGTCTTCGTCTGCGAGGCGCAGGACGATGCCGATCGTGCGGTCGCCCGTGTAGAACTCCGCCGCCTGTGCGCCCGTCAGCTCGGTGTAGAGCATCTGCTTGACATCACGTGCGCTGATGCCGTAGAGCTTCAGCTTTGCCTTGTCAAAGTCGATCTGCACCGCCTTGGATTTCTCCGTCCAGTCGAGATGGATGTTCGCCGTGGCGGGATCGTCTGCGGCAATCGCTGCGACCTGCTCTGCGATGCGGCGCACCTCGTCCGTTGTGGAGGCAGAGACACGCAGCATGACGGGGAAGTCGGCGGGCGGCCCTGTCTGGATGTACTGCGTGGCGACGCGCACGCCCGAGAGCTCGTTCAGCTGCGCCTCTGCAATGAGTGCGGCAAGCTGCTCGCGCTCCGCGGTACCGTTCGCCGTTATAACGAATTGGGCACGGTTGTCCGCATCTGCTTTGACGTTGACAGGCAGGACGAAGCGCGGCGAGGTGCGCCCGACATATGCGGCGTAGTTTGCGATCTTGTCGCTGTGGGCGTCGAGGATGGCGGAGAGCACCTTTGCCTCGCGCTCGGTCGCGGCGATGGATGCGCCCTGCGGCAGGGTCAACTCGACGAGAAGCTCGGGACGCAGCGAGGGCGGGAAGAAGGTCTGCTTGATGTGCGGAAATGCGGCGATGGATGCCGCGAAGAGGAGCACCGTACCGATGAGGACGGCGGCGCGGTGACTGAGAAACAGCGTAAGCACGCGCCGAAAGAGCCGGTAGAACCTGCTCTGGTAGGGATCGTGCGCAGCTTCCGCGCCCTTTTTCACACGGATCAGATAGTAGCCGAAGAGCGGCGCGACCATGACGGAGACGATCCAGCTGAGGACGAGCGCGATGCCGATGACAGGGAAGAGACTGCGGCAGAACTCGCTCGCCATGCCCTTTGAGAATGCAACGGGGATGAAGCCCGCGCAGGTGATGAGCGTGCCCGTGAGCATGGGTTTCGCCGTCTGGGTAAAGGCGTAGCACGCAGCGTCAAAACGCTCCATGCCGCGCTCGAGCTGGACGCTCATCATCTCAACGGCGATGATGGCGTCGTCCACGAGGAGTCCGAGCGCGATGATGAGCGCGCCGAGGGAGACCTTGTGCAGGTCGATGCCGAGCATATACATGGCGACGAATGTGCCCGCGAGGACGAGCGGGATGCAGCCCGCGACAACAAGCCCGGTGCGAAAACCGAGTGAGAGGAAGCTGACGGCGAGCACGATGATGATTGCGAGTGCGAGTGTCTCGACGAAATCGTGGATGGAGTGCTGCACGACGGCGGGCTGGTTTGAGACTTCGCTCAGCTCCATGCCAAGCGGGAGATCCTGCCGTATCTCGTCGGTGAGCGCGGCGAGGTTGCTGCCGAGCGCGAGGATGTTGCCGCCGTCCTCCATGGAGACGGCGATGCCGATGGCGGGCGCGCCGTTGTAGAACATCATCGGCTCGGGCGGGGTGGCCGTACGCCGCTCGACGGTGGCAATATCACCGAGGCGGAAGACGTTTCCGTTTGCGGCAATCGGAAGCGCTCGGATGTCCTCGATGCTGTCGAATACACCCGAGGCGCGCAGCTGCACGGTGTCCGTCTCCGTCTCGACTGTGCCGCTCGTCGTCATCGTGTCCTGCGAATGGAGCGCGTCCGTGATTGCGGTCGGTGCGATACCGAGCTGCGCGAGACGCGCGAGGGAGATTTCGACGTAGATGCGCTCAGGCTGTACGCCGAGGAGGATGACCTTCTGCACGCTCGGGACGGTGAGGATGCGGCGGCGTGCCGTCTCGGCCATGGCGCGCAGCTCCTCGTAGGAGTAATCCGCGCCTGTGATAGCGTAGATCGAACCGTACACATCGTCGAATCGGTCATTGTAGTAGGGGCCATAGACGCCGTCGGGGAGTTCGCTTTTGATGTCCTCGCCGAAATTCCGCACGTCTCGCCATGTCGGGCGGATGAGGCTGTCGTCAATGTCGGAGCGCAGCTGGATGTAGATGATGGCCTGCCCCGCGCGCGTCTCGCTCTTGATGTCCTTCAGACCCGGTGTGTCCTGAAAGCGCCGCTCGAGTTTATCCGTGACCTGCTCCTGCATCTCCTCGGCAGTCGCGCCCGGCCATACGGCGGTGACAACCATCTGCCGTATGGTGAAGGCAGGGTCCTCCATGCGGCCGAGCGCGTTGTAGGCGAAGACGCCGCCGATGGTGAAGACGATGATGAAATACCAGACAAGGGCGCGGTGGCGCAGGGAGAGCTCTGTGAGATTCCTCATTTCGTCCGCACCTTCTCTCCGTCGTGGAGTTGGTGAACGCCCGCCGTCACAATGACTGTGCCGCGCGGGAGCCCCGTGACGACGGCGTCACTCGTGTGAAATGCTGTGACTGTGATGGGGACGAGGCGGACAGCGCCGTCCTCAACAACGTAGACCCCGGCCGTGTCGCTCGTCTGATAGAGCGCAGAGAGGGGGATGACTGCACCTTTTGCCGTGTCCTCGCCGAGGAAGACGCGCGCCGTCATGCCGAGCGGAAGATCGGCGGGTGCGTCTGTGAGCGCGATGCGTGCGGCGTAGGTGCGGCTCACGGTGTCGGGCGCGGGTGAGAGCTCGCGGACATAGCCCGTGAGTGCGGCGTGATTCGCCCAGAGCGTGACGGCGGCGGGAATGCCGATGGCGATCTCGGAGAGCTGGCTCTCGGGGACGGCAATCTCAACCTCGCGCTCGCCATCTTGCGTGAGCATCATGACGGTCTGCCCCGCCGCGATGATCTGCCCCTCCTCGGCGGTGATGTTCGAGATCACGCCGTCCGCGCCCGCAATGAGGTTCGTGTAGCCAAGTGCGTTGCGGCTCGCCGTGTCCTGCGCGACTGCCTGTCGATAGGCTGCCTCGGCGGCGCGCGCATTCGTGCGGTACTGGTCGAGCATCGCCTCTGAGATTGCCTGTGCGGCGTACAGTTCCTCGTAGCGTTTGAGATTTGTCTGCGCGAGCTGCAGCTGTGCTTGTGCAGAGGAGACACCCGCGCCCGTCGCGTTCGCCTGCTGCTGCACGTCGCGTGCGTCGATGACCATGAGCACATCTCCTGCGCGGACATGCGCGCCCATATTTACATTGCGTGAGAGAATCTGCCCGCCGACCTGAAAGGCGAGCCGCGTCTCGTAGCGCCCGCGTACGGCGCCCGTATAGCCCGCCTCTGAACGCGCGGCGTCGCTGACCGTCATCGTCCGCACGAGAGGTGCGGGCGTCTCTTTTTCCGATTCGCTGCTGCAGCCCGCCGCCGTGAGGAGCGCTGCCGCGAGAAGGATCGTGATATAGGTACGCTGCTGCATGATGATCTCCCTTTCGTTTGACGTAATTTCCTAAATTTTACCACTGAAAAGGGAGCGTGTCCATAGAGAGGGGATTTGAACACGCGCAGAAAAAAAGCCCGCAGTGCGGGTCGTCAGAGACGAAATAGTTTTGCATGACTGCCGAGGCGGGCAAGTGAGAGGATCAGTGTGTCATTGCGAATCTGATAGATCAGCAGCCAGTTCGGTGTAATGTGACACTCGCGATGATGACGATATTTGCCGGACAGTGCGTGATCCCGATGATGAGGCGCAAGTGGCTTCCGCTGCGCAAGTGTGTCGATGACGTGCGTGAGCAGATCAAGGTCACAGCCCTGCTTGATGGCTGCCTTCAAGTCCTTCTTGAATTGGGATGTCTGTTTAATTTGCAGCACGTAGTTCCTCCTGTGCCTCACGGATGAGTTCGGAGGCGCTCGCGTAGGTCTTAGCGGGCTGCTCGCCGCTTGCAATCGCGTCGGATTCGCGCAGCGCGGCGCGCGTCTCGTCGCTAAATTGGGGATGCTGCACGGCGAACGGCAGCCCGTCATGCAGGAGCACCTGATGGAAGAATATATTTACAGCTTCGGATGCGGATAGCCCGAGTGAGCGAAAGGTATCTTCAACGGCGGTCTTCAGCTCCGGTGCAAGGCGGATCTGCAAGGTCTCTGTCTTTTCCATGGCAATCAACTCCTATTTGAAGGAAGCACTGATAAATTCAACGATTCCTTAAAATTGTATCACGATTGGCTATTATCTGCAAGGATTGTGGATTTGAACACGCGCGCATTTTATGCTAGAATGAATGCCGATAATGATGAGAAAGGATGTCACGATGGACGAGGAAAAGCGGCGGTATGAGAAGATCAGGGGGGCGTATCACTCGGTGGGACGCCTCGCGAGTCTGTACGATGGCATGATGACGTACTCGACGTGGTCGGGGAAGTTCGTCTCGCGGCTTGTGTGGGGGATGGGGCGCGAGGAGGTGAGCCGCTATGTCGGTCTTGCGCTGCGCGCGGCGCACGAGGGCTTTGACGGGCGGCTGCTTGAGGTGCCCGTCGGGACGGGCTGTCTCTCGCTGCCCGTCTATGCAGAGCTGCCAAATGCGGACATCACGTGTCTCGACTACTCGCCCGCAATGCTCGCGGCGGCACGCGCGCGTGCGGATGCGATCGGCATCCACAACGTTGCCTTCGTGGAGGGCGATGTCGGACAGCTGACGTTCGAGGATGACTTCTTCGATGCGGCGGTCTCAATCAACGGCTTTCACGCGTTCCCCGACAAGACGGCGGCGTGGAGCGAGGTGCATCGCGTCCTGCGCCCCGGCGGACGTTTGACGGGCTCGGTCTTCGTCCTCGGCGGGAATCCGCGCACGGAGTTCGTCGTGAAGCATCTCTACACGCGCATGGGCTTCTTTACGCCGCCGTACGATACGAAGGCAGGACTGGAGACACGCCTTCGCGCACTCTTCCGCGAGGTCAGTGTTGAGTGCGTGGAATCGCTCGCGTGCTTCTCCTGCATTAAGTAGGATTTTGTGGCGTATTGCCATTTATATTTTAAGGAGGATTTTTATGAAATTCCGTACACTTTCCCGCACTCTTGTCGCCGCACTCGTTGCCGGAGGGGCATTCCTCGCGGCTCCTGCCGCATACGCCGAGGAAAATGCGGCGCCCGCTGCCGAGCAGGCGGCGGAGGAAACACCGTTCGACGTGCAGGTAGTCGAGCAGCATGTGATGGCGACGATTGCACGCTTTGAAAAGGACGATGTGACCGGCCTGCAAGTGGAGGCGACTTCGGAGCTGCGCCCGCATCTGACGGCGGAGCAGATCTCGGGTGCAAAGGCAGAGTTCGCGCCGAAGTGGGGCGCGCGTGCGGGCGTTGGTAAGCCGCTCATGACGGCGGGTAAGGAAGACGACAAGTGGTACGTCATCTGCGAACTCGCCGTGGGCTACAAGGCGACCGCCGTCGTCTACCGTTTCACCTACGATGAGAATATGAAACTCGCGGGCTTCTTCGTCCGCTGAAAAAGCTATCATCACAAAGGGCTCACATGGCAAATGTCATGTGAGCCCTTTGTGTTACGGCGACACCTTTGCCCGAACCAGAGCAAGGATCTGCCTTTTCTCCTCCTCCGATGCAAAGATATACAGGGGGAGGACGATTGCCTCTGTTGGTGCAGTGAAGAGATAGATACCCTTGTCGGAGAGAGTCACATCTGTAATGCTCCGATAGGCGATTGTGCGTTCTGTATGCTCGCTGCGTTCGACAATGTGCATCTCCTCGAAGATGACAATACGGATGCCAAACATATGCGCAGCACGCATCGCTTCAAGGCGGCGCAGCACGTCTCGTGTGGCGGTACGTTCCGAGAGATGGGTGTAAATGCGGTAGAGTACAATACAGAGGACAGTGGTCAGAACGGTTCGTATGAGCAGCTCATCGAACTCCCATGGGGCATCGCTCAGGAGATCTTGGAGAAAAAACAGGATGGGGATCAGCGGGATCGTCAGCAGGAGCGCGAGCGCCACTCGATTTGCCCATTTGAACAAGGGGGCGTTCAAAATACAAAAGAGTGTGAAGTGAAGTGCATCCTGCTCTGTAAAATCAAATGTGAATCTGAACAATGCGTGCCTCCTGATGATACAAAAATGCCGCATCTGTCACGCCCACAGAGGGGACAGATGCGGATCTTATCAGAAACGCTGTCGAAATTATCAGTGATGTCTATACTTCATCATCGTAGACGCTATTATCGTAGCCATCGCCGCCCGCAGTGGTCTGCGCCGCCGCACTTTGGAACGGCGCTGCGCTGTCGTAGGTGGTCTGTACGCCGTAGACGGTAGTGTCGCTCTGTGTCTGGATGTAGAGCTCGGTGCCTGCGGGGAGGTCGATGTTCTTGCCGTGGACGAATGCGCCCGCGACGACGCCGAGCGGCCCAAGGACGGCGATGCCCGCGAGCGATGCGCCCGCAGCCATGGCGAGATGCTGCATCTCTTTCTTTGCCTCTTCGCCGATGTAGGTGGTGACATAGGTGCCGTCAAGCGCCTTTGTGTTCTTAAAGTCGATGTCGACGGCGGCATTGCGCCCGAAGTTCTTCGCTTGTTTCACCTTCGTGACTGTGCCCTCGCCGCGCGAGCCCTTTGTGAAGACGAGGGTATCGCCGACGAAGACGTCGTCCGCAACCTGATACTCGATTGTGTCACCGACCTTCAGGTTTTTGGCATTGACGGGGGTCACGAGTGCGACCTTG
Organism: Selenomonas sp. oral taxon 126; assembly: GCF_001683335.1. Taxonomy (GTDB): domain Bacteria; phylum Bacillota; class Negativicutes; order Selenomonadales; family Selenomonadaceae; genus Centipeda. Next base: position 538,217 of record NZ_CP016201.1, on the reverse strand, counting down.
ACGAGGGTGTTCACGGGAACGGAGACGGGGGTGACGGGGATCTCCTTCGTACCGAAGGACGCCTCGGAGAGGGTGGAAATCCTCTTTTGGAACGTGCCCTCACTGGTCTTGCCGAGCAGTGCGACCTCCATCTCGCTGACGCGCTCCTGCACGGGGCGCAGACTCGTCTCGTGGTTGATGTTCCACTCAATCGCGTTGAGGTTCATGAGGACGGACGGCGTTGTGCTGTTCGTATACACCTCGTCGTAGATGGCGTCGATGCGTGCCATCAGGCTGCCCGAGCGATGCTTGCCGTCATAGTCGCGCTCAAGGCGGTTGATGCGGTCGATCAGCGCGCCCGTCTGCTCCTGCCCGTAGGTGTCCTGCTCGATGAGTGCGAGCTTGGACTGGACGGCGTTGGGCGGCTCGGCCGCGAGTGCTGTGCCGAAGGACGTGAGTGCGAGCACGAAGGTCAGCACGAGTGCACAGATTTTCTGCTGCATGAATGATCTCCTCCTACCGTGGCTGCTGCTGTTTTGTCGCCAGCAGTTCTTCAATGAAGTCTGCAATACTTCTGAGCGGCGAAGCCGGGGTGTATTGCTGCGGTGCATCCATGCCCTGCGTTGTACGCAGGACTTCCTTTGTATCGTAGACCTCAACCTGAGCGGAGACGAATTGGTACGTTCCCGCCTGCGGGTTGAGGCGTGTGCGGTACAGATAGCGGCGGTTCTCAGTCGCCTTCACGACGGCAACAACGGCGTCGCGCTCCGTATCCGAGACGCGCACGACGGTCGCTGCATCGACATAGTAGCCCGTGTCGTCCTCCGCATCGACGAAGCGCATGTCCTCTGCCGCATTACACACGCTGAAACTTGTGAAAAACACGAGAGCGGCAAACAGAATTCCGCCGCTCATAAAACGCTGCATTTGTGGGAGTGCCTCCTTCCAAAATTTTCTGTGATTCGGGCTCTATTATAGATGAAATTTTTTTTTGCGTCAAATTTAGATTCGATGAGTGGCAGTGCACCGCGTTCTTTTCGGTTGCGAAAACTCTGTTTATGATGTAGTATAAGAACGACTGAATTCTTTGTAAAAGACAGGAGAACGCGCCGATGACCAAGGCTATGAAAACGCGCATCCTACTCGCTCTGACTACTGCCTGTACCGTGCTTCCGCCGGCTGCACATGCTGCCTACCGCGGGGACACGGATACGGGCTTTCAGCATCTGGATTTCATCGAGAACGAGCGGCGTGAGGAGCGTGAGAACCGCCTCACGGAGGAGCAGGTGAAGCTGCTCGCCGATGTGGGGGAGATGGAGAAGTACCTGCGTCATCCCGTGGATGCGGCGGCACCGTCGCCGATTGCGTTTGAGGGCGATGATCTGACCTATGACGAGCGTACGGGCGACTTCACGGCGAAAGGGCATGTGGATATCGTGCAGCTTGCGGCGCGGCGTTTTCAGGGCGACTATGTGGAGGGCAACACGGCCTCGGGCGAGGTCTCCGTTCCTGATCGCGCGCATATGCTGCAGCTGACAGAGGGCGCGGCACGCGTGACGCTCGACGGCTATCGCATCAACTACAACTACAAGACGCGCGAAGGCACGATGGCGGAGGCAAAGGGCAAGGTCGGCGGCTACTACATGACGGGCAAGCGGTTCGAGTTCTATCCGGACAAGATTGTGGTCTACGACGGTACGCAGACGAAATGCTCGGCAGAGAAGCCCGACTACCATTTGAGTGCGGATGTGGCAGAACTGTATCCGGGCGACCGCATGGTGCTGACGAATGTCAAGTTTTGGCTGAAGAACAAGGTTATTTTTACGAAAAAGCACTACGAGGTCGATGTGAGCAAGCCCATACAGCGGAATCTCCCGTCGGCGGGCTATGACAGCGATGACGGCCTCTGGCTTGAGCAGACCTTTTCGTATGATCTTGCGCCGCGCGTGACGGCGAGCGCGAATCTCTATGTGACGACGAACAAGGGCTGGCGCTCGCACTACGATCTCGGCTGGGAAAACAGGGGCACGGAGGCACTCCTGACCTACGGCGTGTTCGAGGACGGTGATGACGGCTGGATCAAGAAGGAGCCGTCTCTCATCCTCAGCTACAACAAGCGCCTCGGCAGCATGCCGATCACCTACCGCCTGTACTCCGAATACGGGCGCTGGTATGGCAGCGGCATTCACAGCAATCATTGGCAGTACGGCATCTCTGCCGTGCGCGATACGATCCGCTTTCACGGCTATCGGCTGGATCTCGCGGCGGGCTACTCCATTACGCGCGAGAGCTATGACGGCTCGCGCGTGCAGGGCTTCAACGCGAGTGCCTACATCACGCGGCCGTTCAACGAGCGCTTTGCGGCGTACATCGGCGGCGTCTACACGAAGAGTACGAAGGCGAACACGCTCTTTGAGTTCGATCAGGAGGACTATTCGAAGATTTTGCAGGCGGGGCTCAGCTACCGTCTCGATGAGCACAACCGCATCGGCTTCGGCACGAAGTACGCCGTCGATCCGCACAAGTGGACGGATGTGGACTATTACTGGTTCCACGATCTGCACTGCTCGCAGGTCATCCTGCGCTATCGCTCCAAGCAGGATTCGTGGAAGATCAAATGGGAGTTTACGCCATGGTAAACGTACTCGCGCAGATGGAGGGCACGCCCGTGCTCATCATCGGGGATATGGTGGCGGATGTCTACCTCGACGGTGAGATTGCACGCATCTCGCGTGAGGCACCCGTGCTCGTGCTCGAGGAGCGTGAGGAGCGCGTGGTCGCGGGCGGCGCGGCAAATGTTGCAAACAATGCGGCGACGATCGGCGGCTCCTCGTATGCAGTGGGGGTCTGCGGCACGGAGCGCAGCGGTGACGCCCTCCTCGCCGTGCTCGGTGAAAATGGGGTGCACACGGAGGGCTTCGTACGCGCAGAGGCGCATCCGACGATTACAAAGACGCGGATCATCGCGGGCGGGCGGGCGACCGTCAGCCAGCAGATTGTGCGCGTCGACCGCGAGTGGCATACGCCGCTGACGGCAGAGACGGAGGAGGCGCTGCTCGAACGTATACGGGAGCTCCTTCCGCAGGTGCGCGGCGTTGTGCTCTCGGACTACGGTTCGGGGACAGTGACGGAGCGCGTGCGCCGTCTCGTCATCGAGGAGACGCGCAGGGCAGGGATTCCGAGCATCGTGGACTCGCGCTATGACATCCTTTCCTATGAGGGCATCGGCTACGTCAAGCAGAACGATGCGGAGCTTGCGGCGGCGCTCGGGCGGGAACTGCGCTCCGAGGAGGAGATTCACGCTGCGGGGCATGAGCTGCGTGCGCGGCTCGGCGCGGACGGCGTGCTCATCACGCGCGGGGACAAGGGCATGACGCTCTTCCTCGCGGACGGCACGGCGACGAATATCCCCGTGAGCGACCACAGCGAGATTTTCGACGTGTCGGGTGCGGGCGATACCTGTGTCGCCGTTGTGATTCTCGCACTCGGGGCGGGCGTTGACCCGCTGACGGCGGCACGCCTCAGCAATATCGCCTCGGGGATTGCCGTGCGCAAGCGCGGGACGGCGACCGTCTCATACGAGGAGCTGCGCGCCGCGCTGACGGCGGGGAAGGAGACGGAGCAATGCTGATTCCTAGCGAGCGGATTGAGGAATACGCGGCGATCCTGCGTGCGGCGGGTATGCGCGTCGTCTTTACGAACGGCTGCTTTGACATCCTGCACGCGGGTCACGCCCGCTATCTCGCGGCGGCGCGGGCGCTCGGCGATGTGCTCATCCTCGGGCTGAACAGCGACGCGTCCGTGCGCCGTCTGAAGGGCGAAACGCGCCCCGTGAATAGTGAGGTGGATCGTGCGGAGGTCGTGGGCGCATTGAAATCGGTGGACGCGGTCGTCATCTTTGGCGAGGATACGGCGGAGGAGCTGATTGCAAAGGTGCGCCCTGCGGTGTATGCGAAGGGCGGCGACTACACGCGCGAGACGCTGCCCGAGGCGCGCATTGTCGAGCGCTACGGCGGCGAGGTCGCCTTTATCCCGCTTGTGGCGGGGAAATCTACGACGAGCATTATCGAGCGGGCGGGGCGGAAGTAGGGGGCGCGTTCGCGTGGGATAAGCACCAGAACCAACCTTTGACGATGAAAGGAGGGCAGGACATGAAGAACATCTTGGTTGTCAAACTGAGCGCAATCGGCGATGTGATTCATGCCCTGCCCGTTTCGTATGCCATCAAGGAGCGCTTCCCCGAGGCACACCTGACGTGGGTCGTCGAAAAGCCCGCCTATCCGATCCTCGAGGACAATCCCTACATCGACGACATCATCCTCTTTGAAAAGGCAAAGTTCCGCAGCGTCAGCGGCTTCCTGCACGAGATCGGTCCCTTTCGCCGCCGCCTGCGCGCGCGGCGCTATAACGCCTCGCTCGATCTGCAGGGGCTGTTCAAATCGGCGGCAATCGTGTGGAATGCGGGCGCACGGCAGCGCGTCGGGACGGCGAATATGCGCGAGGGCGCGCATCTCGTGAGCCGTCCTGTGCGTGGTGCGCACGCAGCGGGGCACATCGTTGAGCGCTATCTCGATGTTGCACGTGCACTCGGCTGCACGGTCGATGAGGTGCGCTTTCCCGTCGCCGTATCCGAACGCGACCGAGCGGCAGCAGAGGCACTGCTTGCGCGCGAGGGCGTGCAGGATGGGCGCGCGTTTGTCGCCTTTGCCATCGGTGCGAACTGGCCGAACAAGCGCTGGCCTGTGGAGCATTTCGCCGCGCTTGCGGACAGGCTCTACCGCGCGCATTACGTCCCCATTCTCGTTGGCGGCGGGCGCCTCGATGAGACGCTTGCGCAGGACATCATGGCGGCGAGCGAGATTCCGCCCGTGAATCTCGTCGGGCGCACGAATCTGAAGCAGCTCGCGCATATCTTCACGCGCGCCGCGCTCGTCCTCGGCGGCGATACGGGACCCGTCCACCTCGCGGCGGGGCTCGGCACGCCGACCGTCATGCTCATGGGGCCGACCGACGCGAACCGCAACGGCCCGTACGGACAGCAGGAGAACGCCATCGAGGTCGACCGCCCCTGCCGCGCCTGTTGGAAACGCGCCTGCCCGAAGGGGCTGGACTGCCTCGCGGCGATTACGCCGGAGATGGTCGTGGAAAGAATGAGGCCGCTGCTTTCGCGGTAGTGTGCAGGGAAGTATTCGCCTGTGGGAGGCTGTAAGTTTGTACCGAAACATTCTCGTCATCAACCTCATGCACCTCGGCGACCTGATGCTCGTGACGCCCGTGCTGCACACGCTGCGGCAGAACTATCCCGCCGCGCGCATCACCCTGCTCGCGGATGCGAAACTCGCGGACATCGTGCGGGAGAATCGGAACATCGACGAATGCCTCCTGATCGACAAGAAGGGGAAGGACAGCAGTCTCCTCGGCATCCTGCGCTTTGCATGGCGGCTGCGGGAAAAGAAATACGATCTCGTTGTCAATCTCCACCGCAACGAACGCGCCTCGGCACTCGCGGCACTCAGCGGCGGCAAGCACATCATTGGTTATGCCAAGCCCGGCTTTGCGCTCCTCTTTGACCATGTCAGTCCCGATCAGCATATGATTATGCACGAGATCCACTCGCACTATGCGGCTCTGCGCGCGGCGGGCGTAATCGACGAGATTACGGAGGCAGGGCTCCAGATGTGGCTGCCCCCTGCGGCAGAGGAGGAAGCGGCGCGCCTCTGGGCGGCGCATTTCGCGCCGGAGGACAAGGTGATCGCACTCAACATCGGCGCGAGCTGGCTGACAAAGCGGTGGGTGGACGAATACTTTGCGGAGGTGGCGGATACCTACCTCGCGCGCGGCTATCACATTGCCGTCATGGGCGGGCCGATGGATGTGGAGATTGTCGAGCACTGCCGCGCACAGATGCGGGAGCGCGACAACGAGCGCCTGCACATCTTTACGGGGAAGGTCAGCCTCGGCGTTCTCGCAGGGCTCCTGCGGCGCTGCATCCTCTTCATCACGACAGACTCAGGTCCTATGCACGTCGGCGTTGCAATGCATGTGCCCGTCCTCTGTATGTTTGGCGCGTCACCCATCCCCGGTTTCTACCCGTACGATGCGCGCAGCATCTCCGTGCGCGCGCCCGTGCCGTGCCACCCCTGCCGCATTCACGAATGCCCGCTCACGGGCGAGGAGCATATGAAGTGCATGAAGGGAATGCCGTCCGACCTCATCATCCGCTATGCCGACCAGATGCTTGCGGAGTGCGGGGAGCAGCCCGCCTATGCGCTTGCGGCACCGACGGCGTTCGAGACGCGGGTCGTGGAGCAGGTGGACGGCACGTTTGTCCTTGCACCGGAGGGGGCGGCGGCACGCGTCGTCCGCCCCGTGATGCCCGCAGGGCTGAAAGCACACGGTTTCGATTGATATTTTCAAAGATAGGAGCGTTCTCATGGATATGGCAAAGATCCGCGCAACCGTTGCGGAGAAGAGTGTACGCAGCAACATTCTCGTTGTCGGCGATGTCATGCTCGATAAGTATTACTCGGGCGAGGTCACGCGCATTTCGCCCGAGGCGCCCGTGCCGATCACGCACGTGACGGGCACGCGCGAGACCCTCGGCGGTGCGGCGAACGTCGCGCACAACCTCGCGCTGCTCGGGACGAATGTGAGCATTGCGGGCTATGTCGGCGATGACGCGCACTGCAAGAGCCTCCTTGAGAAATTCGCCGCGCGCGGGATTGACTACGCGGGGCTGGTTCACACGGATCGCCCGACCACGACGAAGATTCGCATCATCGGCGGGCATCAGCAGATGCTCCGCCTCGACTTCGAGGATGCCAGCCCGATTGACGGCGCGTATGCGGAGCAGTATCTCTCGTATATCGATCAAAAACTCAACGAGAGCATGGACTGCGTCATCATCTCGGACTATGGCAAGGGCGCGTGCACGGAGTTTGCATGCCAGCACATCATCCGCGCGGCGCACGATCACGGCGTGCCCGTCATCGTTGACCCGAAGGGCGCACAGTGGGCGAAATACCGCGATGCCGACTATCTCACGCCGAACATCAAGGAAATCAACGAGATCATGCTCGAGCCGATTTCGAATGACAACTTCGAGGTCGAAAAGGCGGCGCGCTATGCCATCCGCAAGTTCGGCATCCGCAATGTTGTCCTCACGCGCTCGTCAAAGGGGCTTTCGCTCATCCACGGCGAGGAGGTCGCGCACATTCCGACGCGCGCACAGGAGGTATTTGATGTCTCGGGTGCGGGTGATACGGTGATCGCTGTGTTCGGACTCGCACTCGCGGGCGGACTGAAGCCTGCGGACGGCGCGTATCTCGCGAATGTTGCGGCGAGCGTTGTTGTCTCGAAACTTGGAACGTATGCGGTGAGCAGGGAGGAACTGCTGCAGGTGCTCGACCGTCAGGAGGTGGCAAATTCATGATTATCGTTACGGGCGGTGCCGGCTTTATCGGCAGCAATCTCGTCCACGCGCTGAACGCGCGCGGGCACAAGGACATCCTCATCGTTGACGATCTTGCGGACGGCGAGAACTATAAGAATCTGCGCGGGCTGCACTTCATCGACTACCAGCAGAAGGACGATTTCCTCCACCTCATCGAGGAGGGCGACTTCGACGGCACGGACATCGACGCGATCTTCCACGAGGGCGCGTGCTCGGATACGATGGAGTACGATGTCAACTACATGATGAAGGTGAACTACTCCTACTCCAAGGCCCTCCTGCACTTTGCGATGGGCGCGAGGATTCCATTCTTCTACGCCTCCTCCGCCTCGACCTACGGCGGCGGGAAGCACGGCTTCACCGAGGGCGGACGCTGCGAGGATGCGCTCAATCCCTATGCGTTCTCTAAGCTCGCGTTCGACCGCTATGTACGGCAGGTCATCCCCGAGGCGCGCAGCCCCATCGTCGGGCTGAAATACTTCAACGTCTACGGGCCGCAGGAGCATCACAAGGGGAAGATGGCGTCCATCTTCTACCAGCTCTACCATCAGATCATGGAGACGGGCGAGGCGCGTCTCTTCCGCGGAACGGACGGGCTGGCGGACGGCGAGCAGCGGCGTGACTTTGTCTACGTCGGGGATGTCGTGCGCGTCAACCTCCATTTCTTCGAGCACGGCGGCGAGAGCGGCATCTACAACTGCGGCACGGGCGTCGCACACAGCTACAACGAGGCGGCGCGTGCCGTCATCGCCGCGCTCGGCAAGGGCAAAATCGTCTACCGCGACTTCCCCGAGGTGCTGCGCGGCAAGTATCAGAACTACACGCAGGCAGATACGACCGCTCTCCTTGCGGCGGGCTACGACGGCGGCTTCACGCCGATGGAGGAGGCAGTCAAGGAATACTGCGACTTCCTGACGGCGGGCGGGTACTTCCCCTATGCCGACTAAGGCGATCTTCTTTGACCGCGACGGCACGCTCAACGTCGACGTGCACTATCTCCACGAGCCTGAGAAGTTCGTCTGGATCGAGGGCGCAATCGAAGCGATTCGCTGGGCGAATGAACACGGCTATCTCGTCATCGTCGTCACGAACCAGAGCGGCATCGCGCGCGGCTACTACGACGAGGCTGCCGTGCACAGACTCCACGACTGGATGAATGCGGAGCTTGCCGCGCATGGTGCGCACATCGACGCATTCTACTACTGCCCCCACCATATAGAGGGAAAGCTCCCCGCCTATGCGAAGAGCTGCGACTGCCGCAAGCCTGCGCCCGGCATGATTCTGCGCGCGATTGCGGAGCACGATATCGACCCTGCCGCCTCGTGGATGTTCGGCGATGCGGAGAGCGATGTTGCTGCTGCTGAAAATGCGGGGGTGAAGGGAGTACGGTATACGGGGGGGAGTCTCGTGGACTGTGTGCGGCGTGCTATAGAACAAGAGGAATAACCTGTCGAGGAGGTGCTCATGTGAAACTTGCCGTTATCATTCTCACGCACAATGAGGAGCGGCACATCGAGGCGTGCATTCGGAGCGCCTCGTTTGCCGATGAGATTCTCGTTATCGACGATGACAGCACAGATCACACGACGGAGCTGGCACGGGCGGCGGGTGCGCGTGTCATTTCACATCCTCTGGCAGGAGACTTTGCGGGACAGCGCAACTTCGCGCTCACGCAGACGGATGCAGACTGGGTACTCTACGTGGATGCGGATGAACGTGTGAACGAGGGGACGGAGGCGGAAATGCGCCGTGTGATGGCGGAGAATGCGCGCGCCGTGTACGAGATCAAGCGGATCAACGTCGCATTTGGGCAGCGGATGTACTACGGCGGTCACCGACCGGACTATCCGCGCCGTTTCTTCCCACGCGATGCCGTGCGCTGGGAGGGGCTCGTGCACGAGCGTACGGTGTCCGATCTCCCCGTTCGCCGCCTGAAGGGAAGTCTCCTGCACTATACCTATACGGACTGGGATCGGTATTTTCAGAAATTCAATCAGTATACGACCCTCATGGCGGAGCGTCAGTATGCAGACGGAAAGCGGGCCTCGTTCCTCAAGATTTTACTTGATCCGCCGTTTGCGTTCTTTCGTTTTTATATTCTGCAGCGCGGCTTCCTCGACGGGCGGCTTGGTTTTATCCTCGCTATGACGCATGGTTTTTATACGATGGTGAAATATATCAAGCTGCATTATATGGAAACGGATTCTGATTCCTTGACATCATTTCGGTCTGCATAGAGAAAAAGCAGAGGGAACATATGAAAATTGCCATCTTTGAAAACATCATGACGCCCGGTGGTCACGAGGTCGACTTTGATCGTATTCTTGTGGAGGAACTGAAAGCGCTCGGACATGAGATCGTGTTCTATGTGCCCGAAGGCTTTCGTTTTGGAATGGACTATCATACAGAGGTGCGCCATCTCTCCGGCGGACCCGTTTCCTACACACATGCGCGCGGCATCGGGAAACTTGTGATCTCTCTCAGGCGCACGCGCCGTCGGTTCAGCTGGTATCGCCAACTCTATCAGGCGGCGGAGGCGGGAGCGTTTGATGCGCTCATCGTTCCGACGGCAACCTATCGTTATTTGCGTGCGCTTCGCCACAGCGTCCTGCGCCGCTCGCCTGTGCCCGTCATGTTTCTTCATCATGGAATCACGCCGAAGGACGCCGACTCCTTTTTCGATGCCGTACATGGGTTGCTGGAATATCCCAATATCCGACCGACGGTCATTACTTTTGGAGACGCTATCTTTGGGAAACGTCCCGAAAATCTGCGCTTCATCGTGCCGCCGACCTATATTCCGCGGGATATTGAAGCTGCTCCGCGCATGCCTGTCAAGGAGGATGAACCTGTTACCATCGGCTTCTTTGGACAGTTTCGCAGGGAAAAAAGGCTCGAGGATCTGCTCAATGTCTATCTTGCGGGACATTATACACGCCCCGTTCGCCTGCTTGTACAGGGATCGACGATGCACGCGGAGGATGCGGAGGAGTTCGAGCGCATCATCGCCGCCTATGACGGCAAGGGGATTACGTTCCTGCATCGCGGCTTGATCGGTGCGGAGTGGCAGCGCGCCATTGCGGGGGTGGATGCGCTCCTCCTGCCGTACTCGGCAGAGCGTTACCGCTACCAGTGCAGTGCAGTGCTCTTTACGGCGATTGGTTTTCAAAAACCCGTGCTCGTGAGCGATGATATGAATCCCGCTGTATTTGAACGGTTTTCTGTTGGGGAGACCTTTCCCAGCGGTGATTCCGCCGCACTCGGGCGGACGCTCGAGACCTTTATCAACGAATATGACAGCCGCGCGCCGCATTGGCACCATGCGCTCGAAGAGGCGGCGCGCTACTATGCACCGTCGCGTGTCGCCGCGCAGATTGCGGCGATCCTCGCAGAGAAAAATTGAAACGGAGTTTGCCTATGCTTGCTGAGATTCGCGCCGTCGCCCATCGCGCCTATCGCTGGGAAAACCCGCGCGAGCGCCACCGTGCGCTCGTCTTTATGGTGCGCGGACTCCTGCATAGGAAGCAACTGCGCGAACTGTACGAATTCTTTCAGGAAACAGAAGCGCGGTGTGCCGTCTACGAGCGCAACCCGTTTCCGCTCGAGCAGGCGACGCGTGCCTTTTTTTATGCGGGCTCGACCGTGGGCACGCGGATCGCACTCATCAAGGATCATTATGCCTTTCTTGAAGCACGTCTGAACCCTGCGGATTTTGTCGATCTCGCACTCGAGCGTCCACGCGAAATCTGGCGGTCACAGGAGACGGATATAGAGTGGAATGCCTGTCTGAAATTCGAGCCGGGACAGCGCAAGGAGGGGTTGCTCTCTGTGATGATGGATGTGAACGGGACGCATCTCTATCAGATCATCTTTTGGATTGAGCAGCGTGACGGGCAGCCGACGCTTGTGATCGGTGCCATGCAGGGACCCAATACCGAGGACGCGCAGGATTTTGTCCGCGAGATGACAAAGCGCGCCCACCGCTTCCGCACGAAGAATCTCATCCTCTATATGACGCAGGCAGTTGCGCGTGCGCTTGGCGTGCAGCGCATTCTCGCCGTCTCGAATGCAGGCTACTACGCGAATAACCACATCCGCCGCGATCGCAAGCTCAAGACGGACTTTGGTGCATTTTGGGAAGAGGCAGGCGGACGGAAGACGGAGGATGCACGCTTCTATGAACTCCCTCTCACGCTCCCGCGCAAGACAATGGAGGAGGTGCCGACGCGCAAGCGTGCCGTCTATCGGCGGCGGTTTGCCATGCTGGATGAGGTGGATGCAGAGATTTCAGAGCGCGTGAAAGCCTTTATGACTCCCCTTTAAGTGATCGCATATGAAGGAAACACAGATAGAGAGGGCGTGTGTCATGAGACGCTTTGTGATTGTGGAACTGGATGGCGACCTAATTCGTGATGTTTTAAAGGAATTTCATAAGAATGGAACGATAGAGATTGTAAAATGGTACATTGCAGAAGAAAATCGGGCGGCGTTTTCTGATTTCCCTTCGGCAGAGGTGTTTATCACATCATGGCGGAGAGGCTTGTCTTATACACCGACATTAACAGAGATGGACGAGCGTCGCCTTTTTACTGAACTTGACTATATCTTAGCGAACTTTGCGCGTGATACGGAATTTTATCGTTTGCCATACTACGAATACAAGCATGTTGTCCATATGATGGCAAATTATTTTGCCGATGCGCTGCGCCGCGTGCATGCGGAAGCAGTTCTCTTTCAAGATTTGCCGCATGGTCCTACCGTCAGTGTCATTTATGCGGCAGCGCGCATTTTAGGGATTCAGACCTATTCATTGGTTCCCTCTGAGCAGGCGGACTTTTTTCATATTTGCACATCAATAGAGGATTATGGTATCTTTGAGATCCAACCTAGGGTACAGAGCGCAGGGCAAAGCGTGGTACAGATCGAGAAAACCTATCGGAAAGAGCTGGCATATATGACCGAAGAGCGGATTCGGGAGGATTTGGGCAAGTCTGGCAAACGCAGGTTTCGCCTTTTCACGCATCCGCGTGCATGGCTTGCAGAACGACGGGCGATATTAAAGCGTCACGGAGACAAATATGATTCTGTCGCGGATTTCATTGAGCGCCGTATTGTCCTCGGCATCAGCCGGTATTTTCGCACCAAAGAGTATCTTAGAGCAGCAAGGCGCGCAGAGGCGAGCAATATCAGCTGGAGTGAAAAGTATGTATATTTTCCGCTGCACCTACAGCCGGAGATGACTACGGATACGCTTGGCGGTTGCTATCGTGATCAGCTCTTGGCGATCGAGCAGCTGGCACGCATTCTTCCGAAAGACTGGCTGATTTACGTCAAGGAGAATCCGAAGCAGCTGTTCTGGATGCGGGAAAAATATTTTTTCAAACGATTGTCATGTCTGCCACAGGTGCGGTATATTTCACGTTCGGTAGATACATATCAGCTCATGCAGCACAGTCAGTTTGTTGCAACCATAAGCGGAACGGCGGGCTGGGAGGCGATTTCCGGCGGGAAGCCCGCGGTCGTCTTTGGGCAGTGCTGGTATAAAAACTTTCCCGGTGTTTTCTCGTTTTCCGATGAGCTTGACGTAGAGGCCGTGGCTGGTTATTTCATCGAGCATCGCGCCGTGGAGGAGGTATTCTCTGCATATCGAGGAAAGGCTTTGAAAGGGATCTTCCGCAGTGATTGCCTGCGTGACGCCAAGGATTTTGATGCAGGGGAAAACCATAAAAATATGCTCCAAGCGATGGAGT
>NZ_CP016201.1:482835-525010 GCF_001683335.1 Selenomonas sp. oral taxon 126 | reverse complement strand
TTGTTCGTCAAATTGGATGGGGCACATCCGTGAAAAACGGAAGCCATGTTAGGGCTGCATATGAGCATGACAAGGGGGAAACAGGATGTTAAACACATTGATTTGGGGGTTGGATCAACCGATTGCGGCTCCTTTGATTGCACGTCTCCATGATGAGGGTGTATTTTGTGTAAAAAAGTGGATTGTTGGTGAGAGTGAAAGCAAGACGCCGTTCTTTCTGGAGAGAGAGGGCGTCGAAATCATCGAGGATAAACTTGAACTGAATTTCTGTCAGGGTGATTTAGATTTCCCGCCGACTTGGCTGGATGAGAAAATACGACACTATTTCCCTGTCATCTTACAGAATTTCGCCCGTCAGTTTTTTTATGATCGCCTTCCTGTCTATGAGTTTATGAATATCATACAGATTTGGGTGAGATATTATTATACAATGCTTGCACGAAATCAAATTGATGCGGTCATTTTTGCCGATATACCGCATGAGGGGGGGCGGAGCATTCTGTATCCTATGGCACAAGCCATGGGAATACCTACTTTGATGTTAGTGCCGTCCGGTCCCTTCGGAACCTTTGCATACTGTTTTTCGATAGAGGATTATGGGCGCTTCGCGGATGTTCCGATGTTTCGCACACCGCATCCTGAGGAGAGCGAGATTCGGCAGGACTATAAAAAAGACCTGTACTATATGAAAGGGAAACATGCACCCAAGCAAAGAAAGACACTGCAGTATCGCTTAAGAAAATTAGCGTCGCCAAGGGCATTCATAAAACGTAAAAAGGACATTTTTAAAAGTACTCTTCAAAAATACGGCAGCATTCAAGAGTTTCTTCTGAAAAAAGTTGCGACGTGTGCTATGAACTATGACGAAAAGAAAAAGTATCAGGCAAATGCAATGAATTGTGCTGATAAAGATGTTGATTTTAATTGCGATTATGTATATTTTCCGCTTCATCTTCAGCCTGAAATGACAACGGATGTATTAGGCGGCATATATTGCGACCAGCTGCTCGCCATTGAGAAACTGCGCGCAATGCTGCCGCCGGATTGGATGATCTACGTTAAGGAAAATCCAAAGCAGACGAAACGCATGCGGCTGGATTACTTCTTCAAGCGTCTGAAGCTCATTCCGAACGTCAAGTATGTGGATCGCTCCATCGATACCTATGCCCTTATGGAACGTGCCAAATTTGTGGCGACCATTACGGGGACGGCCGGGTGGGAGGCAATCAGCGGAGGAAAGAATGCCCTGATCTTTGGGCGCATATGGTACGAGACGTTTCCCGGTGTATTCCAGTATCATGAGGGGCTGCGCTTGGAGGACATCACATCATATGTGATCGATCATGATGCCTTGGAGCAAGCTCTGCATTGCTATTTGGAAAAGACGGTAGACGCCGTTTACTCACCAGCGGTTCAGGAGGCTATGCCGGCGTTTGACGCCAAGAAGAATGATGAAAAGCTGGAGAAGTTTTTCCGCTTCATTATTCCCTATATGGAGGAACATCAGCCCCATGCAGCGGGAAGAGAAAGGAAGTAGAATATGTTCAACAATAAAAATATCCTTGTCACAGGTGGGACAGGATCATTTGGCAAGATGTTCATCAAGATTCTGCTTGAGCAGTATCGGCCCAACAAAGTCATTGTATACTCACGCGATGAACTCAAGCAGTTTGAGATGCAGCAGACGTATAACGACAGTTGTATGCGTTACTTCATCGGTGATGTACGGGATGGAGAGCGCTTGAAGTATGCGATGGAGGGGGTGGACTACGTTGTCCATGCAGCGGCGCTCAAGCAGGTGCCGGCGGCAGAGTACAACCCGATGGAGTGCATCAAGACGAATGTGAACGGTGCGCAGAATGTCATTGACGCGGCGCTTCATGCAGGCGTCAAAAAGGTCATTGCACTCTCCACGGACAAGGCGGCGAATCCGATCAACCTCTATGGTGCGACAAAGCTCTGCTCAGATAAACTCTTTACCGCAGCAAACAACTTTGTCGGTGCAAAGGCGACACGGTTCGCCGTCGTACGTTACGGCAATGTGGTCGGAAGCCGCGGCTCTGTGGTGCCGTTTTTCAAACGGCTCGTAGCGGAGGGGGCACAGGAGCTTCCCGTGACCGATCCGCGCATGACGCGCTTCTGGCTTCGGTTGGAGGACGGCATTGCGTTTGTGCTCAAGAGCTTTGAACGCATGAAGGGCGGTGAGATCTTCATTCCGAAGATACCGTCGATGCGGATTACCGATCTTGCGCAGGCGATTGCGCCGGGGCTGCCGGTCAAGGTCATCGGCATCCGCCCCGGGGAGAAGCTGCATGAGGTGATGTGCCCTTCGGATCTCTACTATGAGACGTTGGAGTTTGCGGACCACTTTGTGATCATGCCCTCCACGCAGGAGCAGACCGTGGACTACACACACAATGCGATCGGGGAAACTGGCGCACTTGTGCCGGATGGATTTGACTACAACTCCGGAAACAATCCACATTTCTTGACGGTAGAAGAGCTACGGGAGATGAACCCATGATTTACTACGGAAGACAGGATATCAACGAGGCGGATATACAGGCTGTTGAAGCAGTGCTTCGTTCGGACTTTCTAACGCAGGGACCTGCGATCGAGCGCTTTGAGCAGCGCGTCGCGACATACTGCGGTGTAAAATATGCAGTGGCTGTCTGTAACGCAACCTCTGCGCTTCATATCGCCTGCCTTGCGGCAGGTCTTGGGAAAGGCGACCTCCTCTGGACGAGTCCGATTACCTTTGTCGCCTCGGCGAACTGTGCACGCTACTGCGGTGCGGATGTGGACTTCGTCGATATTGATGAAAATACCTACAACATGAGCGCCTCTGCACTGGAGCAGAAGCTGCAGGAGGCGAAGCGGCTGGGCAGACTGCCTAAGATTGTCGTTCCCGTGCATATGGCGGGGCAGTCCTGCGATATGCGTGCCATCAAGAAACTGTCAGAGGAGTACGGGTTTACACTGCTTGAGGATGCTTCGCACTGTGTCGGTGCGGACTATGCCGATACCAAGGTGGGAAGCTGCGCCTATTCGGATATGGCGGTGCTGAGCTTTCATCCGGTCAAGATCATCACGACGGGCGAGGGCGGTATGGTTCTGACGAATGATGCCGCTCTCTACGAGCAGCTTTGTCTCTATCGCAGTCACGGCATTACGCGTGATCCGAAGCACATGACCAAGGAAAGCGATGGGGACTGGTACTATCAGCAGGTCGCACTCGGCTTCAACTATCGCATGACGGACATTCAGGCGGCGCTGGGCGCGAGCCAGATGGATCGTCTCGATGAATTCGTTGCGCGCAGACGATTCCTTGCGGCGCGTTACGACGAACTACTGCAGGATCTTCCTCTTAAAACGCCGTTTGTTTTGGATGGGGCGCAGCCGTCGTGGCATCTGTATATCGTGCGCATTGACTTTGACCGCGTACACAAGACGAAGCAGCAAATCTTTACGGAAATGCGCGCACGCGGCATTGCGCTGAATCTGCATTATATCCCTGTGCATACGCAGCCCTATTATGAGGCGCTCGGCTTTCACGCAGAGGATTGTCCGGCTGCGATGGCGTACTACCATGAGGCGCTGACGTTGCCGCTCTATCCATGTATGACGGATGCGGAACAGGAGATGGTCGCACGAGCGCTGCGTGAGGTGCTGATCGGCGGCTGAATATACCGGAGCTGATCGGAGCTGGCAGCGTCGGAAACGGGAGGGCATATGGCGCAACTTTGTCTGGGAACGGTACAATTTGGTATGCACTATGGCATTCACAACACCTTGGGGCGTCAGCCAACCGAGGAAGAGGTCTTTGGTGTACTGGATGCCGCGATTGATGCCGGTATTTATATGTTTGATACCGCAAGCGCATACGGAACGTCGGAGGAACTGCTCGGCCGCTATGGTTTGGCGGCACGCAGCGGGCAGATCATCTCCAAGTTGCACCCTGCAGTGGAAGGTGAGCGGCGCGATGTGCAGCAAGAAATCCAACGCTCCCTGACACGTCTTTCCGTGTCTAGGCTTTACTGCTACATGCTGCATCGCACAGAGGATCTGGATGATGCCTCTGTGATGGATGCGATGGAGGAGGCAAAGTCGCACGGATGGACGGATAAGATCGGTGTGAGCATCTACAGCCCCGAGGATGCCATGTGTGCAGCAGAGGATTCTCGCATTGATGTCATACAGGTGCCGTATAACGTGCTTGATCAGCGGCTTGACGACTGTGGTTTTTTCGAGTATGCCAAGGAAAATCAGAAAGAAGTATTCGCGCGGAGTGCGTTTTTGCAGGGGCTTCTGCTTATGTCTCCTGCGGATGCAGAGACAAAGGTTGCGGGAAGCGGTGTCTATGTGGAGCGCTTTCAATCCATGGCGGCAGAGGACGGATTCCTCCCGCGTGAGGCGGCGATGCTCTACGCCCTCTGTCATGCGGGGATTTCCTACGTCGTATTCGGTGTGGATACGAGTGCGCAGTTGAGGGAGAACACATCGTTGGTATCCAGATGCCGCGCATTTTCAGCAACCTATCAAAAACTGTATGGTGCGTTTCGTGATATAGATGTGAATATACTCGAGCCGCAACGGTGGAAGGTTAGTCTCTGATTTTTATTATGAATGTGTATCTATTTATGGCTGATGTTCCTATGGAAAAGGACTGATATATCTTGGTGTTAGCCATTTTACAGGCGCGGTGCTCCTCGCATCGTTTGCCGAACAAGGTGTTGAAGCCATTGCTTGGGCGAGCGATGGTGCTGCGGGAGATGGAACGTCTGACGCACAGTCGATACATTGACCGGATTGTTCTCGCGACGAGCACAGATGTAAGTGATGATCCGCTCTGTGCTCTTGCAGAAGAGACGGGCGTAAACATCTATCGCGGCAGTCTTGATGATGTTTTGGATCGTTACTATGCCTGTGCGAAAGAATATGGCGCAGAACATATCGTTCGCGTGACGGGGGACTGTCCGCTCATTGACTGGCGTGTGAGTGATGATGTGATTGCGCGTCACCTCACTGAGCAGAATGACTATACGCATACAACAGAGCGATTTCCTGACGGACTTGACACCGAGATCATGACGTTCGATGCTCTGGAACAGGCACATCGGGAGGCACGGCTGACCTCTGAGCGGGAGCATGTCACGCTCTATTTTCGGAATCATCCGGAGCGGTTCCGCATTGGTGACGTAGACTGTGCAGAGGATTATCGCGATTTGCGTTGGACGGTGGATGAGCCGTGTGACTTTGCTTTTGTGGAAGCGGTCTACGAAAAACTCTATGCGAATAACAACGATTTTTCCATGCAGGATATTCTTTCCCTATTGAAAGAACAGCCCGATCTTCGGGCGCTCAATCAAGGGGTTGTTCGAAATGAGGGGCTGCTGAAATCTCTGGCAGAGGACACGAAGTAAGCAGGATAAATACGGGAGGCGCATCTATATGAAAATCAATCAAAGAAGTCTGAAGAAGTCAGATGAACTGTGGCAGAGGGCACAGGATACCATTCTCTCGGGCTGCCAGCTTTACAGCAAAGGACCGGAGACACACATCAAGGGCGTGTCTCCCATCTATATCGACCACGGCAAGGATGGGCATGTCTGGGATCCGGACGGCAACGAATACATTGACTATGATATGGGGCTCGGCCCCATCCTGCTCGGCTACCAGTACAAGGCGGTGGATGATGCAGTCATGGCACAGCTGCGGCGCGGCATGGGCTACTCCCTCGTTGCACCCGAGGAAGTGGAGTATGCTGAGCTGTGTGTAAAACATATCCCGAGCGCAGGCAAGGTGCGCTTTCTCAAGACAGGGTCCTCGGCGACGGAGGCGGCTGTCCGCATTGCACGCTGCTATACGGGGCGCAAGCACATCGTACGCGGAGAGTATCACGGCTGGCATGAATGGACGACGGCGGCAGAGAACGTCCGTCAGGGAGGCATCCTTCCCGAAGTGCGTCAGTTCGTCCATAAATTCGACTACAACGATCTGGCGAAGGTCGAAGAGTATTTTGAAACCTATCCAGGGGAAATCGCCGCTGTCATTACCGAGGCGGTTGAGGTCGAGCCGCCCAAAGAAGGCTTTCTTGCGCAGCTGAAGGAACTCTGCCATCGGAATGGGGCGCTGCTGATTTTCGATGAGGTTGTCAACGGCTTCCGCTTCTCGATCGGCGGCGCGCAGGCGTATTTCGGCGTGACGCCCGATCTCTCGACGTTCGGCAAGGCGGCAGCGAACGGGATGCCGCTCTCCGTTGTCGCGGGACGCAAGGACATCATGGAGGAAGTGGATAAGAAGATCTTTATCTCCACTACCTTCGGCGGTGACTGCCTGTCTCTTGCCGCCGGTATTGCCGTGATGAAGGAACTCGAATCCGGTGAGGTTACGAAGGCCATCTGGGAGAAGGGCAGATATCTTCAGGATAATTTCCGCCGTCTCGCGAGGGACATTGACGTGCCGATTGATCTCAGCGGCTACCCCTGCCGTCTGAACCTCGAATACACGGATTATGAGGGCAAGAAAGACTGGCTCTACAACTCCATCTTCATGCAGGAAAGCGTCAAGCGCGGCGTTCTCCTCGGCTGGCACATCTTCCCGTGCTATACGCATACGCAGGAGGATCTCGACTTCACGCTCAACGTATTCGAGGATGCGATGAAGGTCTATCGCGAAGCGCTGAAGAGTGGGCATCCCGAAACCTATATGGAGGGCGAGCCGCTCAAGATCGTTCTGGGGTGATGCTCCGTGTTGGAACAGATCGGATGGATGTCATGAACTCTGTTGTTGCAATCCGCGTGGACTCATCCGAGCAGATCGGAAGCGGTCATCTGATGCGCTGCCTGACGCTGGCGGAGCGGCTACGAAAGGATGGCGCGGTGGTTCATTTCATTTGCCGCGAGCTCTCCGGCAATCTGAATCATCTGGTGCGAGAGCAGGGCTTTTCCTTGCACATCCTTCCGCGCCATACAGATCATCCTGCGCTCACAGGCTATGTGGCATGGCTGACGGTGCCGCAGGTGGTGGATGCGGAGGAGACCGGGGAGATTCTATCGCGCATGCAGCCTGTCAACTGTCTCGTTGTGGACAGCTATGCTCTGGATGCGGTGTGGGAGCAAAGACTGCGCCCCCTTGTGCGTGAGATCTTCGTCATTGACGATCTCGCAAACCGCCCGCATGACTGTGATGTGCTCCTCGATCAGAACTACTATCGGGAGATGCGGCATCGGTATGACGGACTTGTACCTCCTGCCTGTAAGCTATTGCTTGGACCCTCCCATGCCCTTTTGCGCGAGGAGTTTTATGAAGCGCGGGAAAAGATTGGCGTGCGGGATGGTGTCCTGCGCCGTATTCTTGTATTCTATGGCGGCAGTGACACGACGCGGGAGACCGAAAAGGCAATCCGTGCGCTCGTGCAGCTTCAACTTCCCTCCGTTGCCGTGGATGTCGTCGTTGGCGGGAGCAATTCGCACCGCGCATATATCGAGGAGCTTTGCGCCGCGCACGACTTCCTTCACTATCACTGTCAAGTTTCCAATATGGCAGAACTAATGGCACATGCTGATCTTTGTCTCGGCGCAGGCGGTACAACCACATGGGAACGCTGTTTTCTGGGACTTCCTGCTATCGTGACTGCTGTTGCCGAAAACCAGATTCAGATCTGCGAGGACTGCGCCGAGGCGGACTATATCCGCTATCTTGGCAGATGGGATGAGGTAACAGTGGGGGATATTGCGGCGGCTGTGCAGAAGTGTATCATGCCGCAAACTCTTCTGGAGATGCAGCGAAGCTGCAGATTGGATGTGAATGATGATGAGCGATGAAGGACGGCTATACCTGCGCCCTGTTGAACTGTCTGATGCAAGGCTGCTCTTTCAGTGGCGCAATGAGAAGGCGACGCGTGCAAACTCACTTCATAGCGAGGAACTCATCTACGAGGATCATGTCCGATGGTTGGAGAATGTGCTCGGAACAACAAAGGCACAATATTTTTTTATTTTGATGGCAGATCTTGTGCCGGTTGGTCAAATTCGTCTGAGTGTTGAAAATGATATGGCTCTGATCAGCTACAGCATAGATGCAGCTCGTCGTGCGCGTGGGTATGGGCGTATGATATTGCAGATGACAGAAGACAAGTTGAGAGAGCAAAGCGTGCATCTGACACTCGTTGGTTACGTCAAAGAGGAGAACGTCGCTTCTCAGAGAGCATTTACGTCGTTACAGTATCGAGAAAGCCGTGAAAACGATCTTCTTCGATACGAAAAAGTGATTGGGGAAGCAGACAATATATAGGGAGGAAATGTCGTGGAGGGACAGAAACCTTTTATCATCGCAGAGATGTCGGGCAATCATAACCAGTCGCTTGAGCGTGCACTTGCCATTGTCGATGCGGCTGCAGCGGCGGGGGTCGATGCGATTAAGATTCAGACCTATACCGCGGATACCATGACACTCGACATTGATACAGGCGAGTTTTTTATTGCGGATCCAAACAGCCTATGGAAGGGCGAGTCGCTATACCATCTTTATGAGAAGGCTCATACCCCGTGGGAATGGCACAAACCGATCTTTGACCGCTGCAAAGAACACGGCATCATGGGATTCAGCACGCCCTTCGATGATACCTCCGTTGACTTCCTTGAGGAGCTTGGCGTACCGTGCTATAAGATTGCCTCCTTTGAGAATGTGGATCTTCCACTCATTCGGAAGGTTGCGCGTACGGGGAAACCGATTATCGCATCGACGGGGATGACAACCGTATCGGAGCTTGCCGATCTTGTTCGTACGGCGCGGGACAATGGCTGTGCAGATCTGACCCTGCTCAAATGTACGAGCAGCTATCCATCCTCTCCGGAGGGGACAAATCTCCGCACGATTCCGCATATGCGTGAGCTGTTCGGATGCGATGTAGGGCTGTCCGATCATACGCTCGGCATTGGAGTTGCCGTGGCGAGCGTCGCGCTTGGGGCGACCGTGATCGAGAAGCACTTTACCCTGTCGCGTGCCGATGGCGGTGTCGATGCTGCCTTTTCGCTGGAGCCAGGTGAGATGGCGCAGCTCGTGCGTGAATGCCGAGCCGCCGCACTCGCTATGGGTGAGGTGCGCTATGAGATGGCAGAGCAGGAAAAGAAGTCCTTGCAATTCCGGCGTAGCCTATACATTGCAGAGGATATGAGAGCGGGAGATGTTCTGACGGAGAAGAATCTGCGCCGGATTCGTCCCGGACATGGGCTGTCACCAAAGCATTATGATGCACTGCTCGGACGGCAGGTGAAATGCGACGTGAAGCGTGGTAAACCTGTCAGTTGGGCACTGGTGGAGTAAAACTTATAGAATAGAGTATTGTATGAATATACGATTACTCTCATGGAGCGCATAATGATAGAGCAGATTTCCCTAAAAAATTTTGGAGTTCATTCGGCGACTGAGTGGAACAATCTCACGCGCATCAACTTGATCCTTGGTGAAAATGGCACCGGGAAGACATTTCTACTGAAAGCTATCTATGCGGCTATGCGGACAATCGAGCAGGCGTATCGAGGTGATTCGAGACAGGATGCTGCTGAAATCCTTCCGGAGAAGCTGCGCTGGACATTTCAACTGGAGCGATTGGGAGAACTCGTCAATAAGGAAAATAAAGAAAAACTGTTCTTTCAAATGCACATGGATGGCAAGACTCTTTCTTACGCTTTCGGTAAGGATACTACCAAACAAATTTCTTTGTCGCAAAATGGTTTTCTCGAATCGAGAGAAAGCAATTCGGTTTTTATTCCTGCAAAGGAAGTCCTTTCCCTGCAGAATGTCATTTTGAAATCGAGAGAACAGGATCATATTTTTGGGTTTGACGACACGTATCTGGATCTGGTTCGTGCTCTGCAAATCCCTCGCCGTCAAGGGAATAACTATGAAGGATTCGCCTCGAACAGAGGGATGCTGAAATCGCTGATTGATGGCAGTGTAGAATATGACAGCGAGGGGCAGCAGTGGTTCTATAAAAAGGGGAACACGCGATACTCGATCAATGCGACAGCCGAAGGCATAAAAAAAATAGCAGTCTTTAATCAACTGCTCGCGAACCGTTATGTTACGCCTGAGTCTGTCATTTTTCTGGATGAGATAGAGACATCGTTGCATCCCAGAGCGGTTGTAAAGTTTCTGAATATCATATATGACCTGTCAAAAAGTGGAATTCAGTTTTTCATTGCGACGCATTCCTATTTTGTCATCAAGGAATTGTCTCTCATTGCAAAACGCGACTCATGTGATATGTCGGTGTTATCGCTGAATATCGGAGAGCCGCCTCGTTACGATAATTTACAAAATGGGATTCCACAGAATAGTATTATCGAAGAGTCGGTACGCCTTTACGAAGAGGAGATTGCGCTGGTAATGGGGAATGATGATGAGAGAGATTGAAGAATCGGGCATGAAATTCCTCGTGGATGAGAGCAAATTGTTCTACATCGAGAAATCTTCACTTTACCGAAGGCTGAATGGCAAGAGCGTATCGTCTGTCGAGTTTGTTGAACTCCTGCCGAAGGGGAGAATTGTCTTTGTTGAGGCAAAGCCCGATGCACCAAAGGACGCGTCGGAGTTTTCGTCAAAAATCCGAAAGAAAGTTTCGCACTCTTTGCAGATGTGCTTTTCTATGTTGCATGAGATTGTAGATGATTCGCCGGAGGAAATGCCCATAGCGATGCGTGAGGCATTACAAAATCAACCTCGTTTTCGTGCGATTGTTGTAGTCAAGGATTTGGCGGTGGAACATTGTGTTATTTTGCAGAATTATCTAAACATAAAACTTGAAGCACTTTGCCACATATGGAAAATGGATATTCTGGTCTTTAATGAGGAACGGGCACGAAAACGTAAGATGATTGCCTGATACAGATGAAAACGCCCGCCCGTGAAGTTGTGCGCTCACCGGCGGGCGTTCATCATGCGTTCGTTTCTTTTGTTGCGGGGGCTGCCGTATGCTGTAAATCTGTCACACTCACCCCCGGGGTGATGCCCTGCGTGTGGCGGTTCTCCATGCGCTCGTGGACGTGGGCGTACTTCGCCGTGACCTTTGGGCTGCGCTGGCGCAGTGTCTCCTGGACGACGCGCAGATCCTTGGTCTCCTGATAGAGGTTCGTGCCGCAGCTGTGGCGGAAGAGGTGGCAGGCGTAGCCGGGCTGTTTCAGCCCCGCGTCCGTGAGCGCCTTGTTGATGACGTAACGGATGCCGACGCGTGTGATGCGCCCGTTCCGATTGTTCAGTGAGCAGGAGATGATGGTCGGCGTGAGGCGGTTCTCGGGCGGGACGGCACCGCGCGTCTCGATGTACGCCTGAAGGAGCTGAAAGGTTTCCTCGCATGGGTAGATGATACCTGCATGCCCCTTCCCTCGGATTTCGATGCGGCCGCGCTGCCAGTCGATGTCCTCGTCCGAGAGGCGCATGACCTCGACGACGCGCAGCCCCTCGACGCCCATGAGGTAGACGATGAGGAGGTTGCGGAGGCGGCGCACGGCGTTCTTGTCCGTCGCAAGCCCTTCGCAGATCTCCTTGATCTGGTCGATGGTGAGATATTTATAGTCCTCGTCGAGATGCTGCGGGTTGCGCAGCTGCAGATCGGCGCAGGGGTTCTCGGCGATGAAGGAGAGGCGCTGCGCGACCTTGTAGAAGGCGCGGATCGCCGCGCCCTTGATCATGAGGGTCGCCGCGCTGTAGCCGCGCGTGCGCATGTCCTCCATGTAGACGCGGATCTGGTAATCGTGCACGTCACTGAGCGGGTGGAGATTCTGCTCCATGCACCAGTGGAGGAAAAGGCGGATGGCAAGCTCGTAGGTGTCGCGCGTGTCCGCTGTCGGTGCGCCGCCCGCGATGTAGCGCGGGAGATATTCGTAGAAATGCGCGATGAAATACTCGGGCGTGATGGCGTCCTGCCGCACGTTCAGGGAGAGCTCGCCCATGCGGCGCACACCTGCGGGCGCAGTCTCCGTGCGCCGTGCAGGGACGCCCATCGCCGCCCCTCCGCCGCTCCGATATCGTTCGTTTGTTGCCATGATCTCACCCGCTTTCGTTTTCGTTCGTGGATTGATTATAGCACGGAGGGGGAGCGTTAGCAACAGGTGATAAAGAATGGAGCTTTTCTGTACGTTGCGTAGCGTTGGAAACAAATCCGTGCGATGCTCCTAAGCAAACCCTAGTGGAGCAAGCGGAAACGAGGACACGTTCTGCCCCCTGCGGATTTCTTTCGTTCAAGCGCGTAGCGCGCGTTTAAGAAGTCCGCAGGTATTTAGGCAGATAAGTGTCCGACCGTTTGCGTAACTAAGCGTTTGCGTGGAGCAAGCACGGAGCATTTCAAAAGCGGCTGTGCATACGCGACGCACAGCCGCTTCATACGTTCCTGTTATCTCTTCTCTGCGACTTCCTGCACAATGGCGAGTGTCAGCTCTGCCGCATCGTAGAGATCCTGCTCAAGGAGGCTCTCCTCCTTCGTGTGGCAGTCGGTCATGCCGACGCCGAGGACGGTGGTCGGCACGCCGTAGGCGTTGAAGTGGTTCGCATCCGAGCCGCCGCCCTCCTCCTCGAGCACGACGGGGAAGCCGAGCTTTTCTGCCGCACGGCGCAGGTACTGAATGGGCCGTGCGTCTGCGGGCAGCTCGTAGGGGTCGTAGTCCTTTTTGAGGTCAATCTCCGCCGTGCAGCCCGTTCCTTTGACTGCTTCATTCACGGCGTCCATCATGCGCTGTGTGAGGGCGTCGAGCTTTACCTTGTCACGGCTGCGCGTCTCAAAGTGCAGCGTGCAGGTCTCCGCGACGACATTCGTCGCCGTGCCGCCAGCAATCTTGCCGACGTTGCAGGTTGTCTCCTCGTCGATGCGCCCCTGTGGAACGGCAGAGAGCACCTTGCCCGCCGCCGTGATGGCGTTACGTCCCGCGTCGGGGTCGATGCCCGCATGTGCCGCCTTGCCGTGGATGGTGACGGCAAGCTGATTCTTGCCAGGCGCCTTGAACGCTGCCGTGCCTGCATGTCCGTGGGTGTCGAGCGTATAGCCGAGGTCGGCGTGCAGGAGGCTCGTATCGAGGCAGCGCGAGCCGTTGACGCCGCCCTCCTCGGCGACGGTAAAGACAATCTGCAGATCGCCGTGCGGGATGTTCTTCTCCTTCAGCTGGCGCAGGGTCTCAAGGATGGCGACGACGCCCGCCTTGTCATCCGCACCGAGGATGGTTGTGCCGTCGGAGCGGATCACGCCGTCCCTCAAGCTCGGCTTGATGTTTGCGCACGGCTCGACGCAGTCCATATGTGCCGTGAGCATGACGGTGGGCGCGCCCGCGACCGTGCCCTTGAAATTTGCGACGATGTTGCCGCAGTTGCCGCCAAGCGCCTTTCCTGCGTCGTCCTCGTGGATCTCTGCTGCGCCGAGGTCACGCAGACGTGCGGTCAGGAGATCGCCCATCTCGCGCTCATCGAGCGTCGAACAGCGGATGGAGACGAGCGCGAAGAACTCATCCAATACGCGTTTTTTGTCAATCATATGCTGCCTTCTTTCAGAGGAAAAGGACGATCATAAAGGTGATGGTGGCGAGCAGCATGGGCAGGGTGTTGCGTTTCGACAGCTCCATCGGGCTGACCTTCGCAAGACCCGCGCAGACGAGTGCCGCACCTGCGACGGGAGACATGGAGCGTCCGATTGAGCCTGCCATCTGGGCGAGCGAGCCGAGGTTGATGATGGACATGCCGAACGCCTCTGCCTGTGGGGTGATTGCACCGTTGAACGCGAGTGCCGCCGCGTCGCCCGAGCCGGAGATGACGGCGATGATGAAGGGGCCGAATGCACCTGCGATGCGCGCGATGGACTCCGAGCCCTTCATCGCCTCGATGAGGGCATCCGTGAGTCCCATTGCCGCCATACCTGCGGTGAAGACGGCGGCGGCGACGATGAGACCGATGACGCCGCCGTATGCCTCGCCCATGCCGTCAAAGAATTTGCGCGTGATCTCTTGCGGATTCTGGCGCGTGACGACGAGCGCGAGCACCGTGCCGACGATCATCGCCGTCGGCACGTCGGTGAGGGGGAGGACGGCGATCTGCTTGCTGCCGAGGACGAGCAGGACGAGCGGAACGAGGGGGACGACGGCGTAGAGCGGATTGACACGGAAATCACTGCCGCCCTCCTCCTTTTCGAGCTGCGCATGATATGCGAGGCGGCGCGCCTCGTCAGGACCTTCCTTGCGGACGGTGGCGATGATGGTGAGCGTGACGACGGCGACGATGGAGGCGATGATCGCGGCGGGCACCTGTGCCATGATGACGGTCATGAGATCGGTCTGCGCGAGATCGGCGACGAAGATGTTGTGTGCCTGTCCCGGGCTGATCGCGCTGCCCCACGTGCCCGCGAGCACCGCCGCGCCCGCCATCGCGGGGTGAACACCCGCCGCCATGAGCGTCGGGATGAGGATGCTGCCGACCGCCGCCGAGCAGCCCGCCGCGCTCGGGATGGCGATGTTGATCCACCATGTGAGCAGTGTCGCGAGCGGGATGAGGACGAACTTGCTCTTTGTGATGACACCCGAGATCGACTCGACAAGATGGCGGTCACAGGTCGTGATCTTCATGACGAACGAGAAGCCCATGACGGTACAGATGACGGGTACGAGCGAGTTGTGCACCATCGTCTTGCTGAACGTCGCGACGGCGTTGCCCGTGACGCCGCCGATGATGCACATGAGAAAACCTGCCGCGAGCAGCACCATGCGCGTCTCGTACTTCTTGATGATGGCGGCGAAGGCAAGAATAACGATGATTCCACCTGTAATTGCCAATGAAAAGACCTCCTTTGAATAGAACCTACAAAACTATACTGAATTTCGACAAATAAATGTGAATTCCTTCACGAAAAGAGGCTGCTGCACGAAGTCATTCTGACTCGTACAGCAGCCTTTTGTTCGAGTTGGACGCTCAAAGCGCCCCTTCCATCGCTTACGCGGTCCCCCTCCCCCGTGTCGCACAGGGGAGGCTTTGCATTACGGCATATTAGCTTCCCCCGCCAGAGCGGGGGAAGTGGCGAACGCAGTGAGCCGATAGGGGCACTCCGAGAGCAGCTTCCTTTATTCTGCCAAGCTACTCCGCAATCCCCGGGCGCGTCATCTGACGTGGCGAGAGGATGTGGTTCAGCTCCTTCTTTGAAAGGATGCCCTGCTCGAGGATGATCTCGCGAATGGGCTTGCCCGTCGTGTATGCCTCGCGCGCAAGCTCGGCGGACTTCTCATAGCCGATGTGGGGCAGAAGCGCGGTGACGATGCCGACGCTGTTGTCGAGCCATTTCTGGCACTGCTCGACATTTGGCTTCAGGTCGACGAGCAGCTTGTCGACGAAGGTGTCAACCGCGCGCGTGAGGTAGTTCAGCGAGTTGAACATATTGAACGCCATCACAGGCTCCATGACGTTCAGCTCGAACTGCCCGTTCTCCACGGCGAGGGTCACGGCGAGGTCGCCCGCAATGACCTGATAGCACGCCTGATCGAGCACCTCGGCAATGACAGGGTTGACCTTGCCGGGCATGATCGAGGAGCCCGGCTGACGCATGGGCAGGTGCAGCTCGTTCAATCCGCAGCGCGGTCCCGACGCCATGAGGCGGAAGTCGTTCGAGAGCTTGATGAGGACGAGAGCGGCGTTCTTGAGCGCGGAGGAGAAGTCCGCGAATGCGTCCGTATTGTTCGTCGCGTCGATGATGTTCTGCGACGTACGGTAGGTCTCACCCGTGATCTCCGAGAGACGCTTTGCGACCGCCTTGATGTAGGCGGGTTCTGCGTTCAGCCCCGTGCCGACAGCGGTGCCGCCCATGTTGATGGTATGGATGTGCCGCTGGACGTAGCGGATGCGGCGCATGGAGCGGCGCACGGCGGAGGCGTATGAACCCATCTCCTGACCGAGCGTGATGGGGACGGCATCCTGCAAGTGCGTGCGTCCCATCTTGAGAATCGCGCGGAACGCTGTCGCCTTTTTCTCGAGCTCCGTTGCAAGCCGCTCGAGGGCGGCGAGGAAGACCGTGCTCTTTGCCGAGAGGCAGACCTTGATCCCCGTCGGGAAGGCATCGTTCGTCGACTGCGCCATGTTCGCGTGATTGTTCGGCGAGATGATGTCGTAGCGTCCCTTTGCCTCACCGCGCAGTTCGAGTGCGCGGTTGCAGAGCACCTCGTTCATGTTCATGTTGATGGACGTGCCCGCGCCGCCATGAATCGGGTCGACGGGGAAATGTTCGATGAGTCCGCCCGCGATGATATCATCCGCAGCGCGCACGAGCAGGTCGCCGATGTCGTGAGAGAGGCGCCCCGTGTCCATGTTCGCGAGTGCCGCCGCCTTTTTGACCTGTGCGAGTGCGATAATGAAGTCGGGATCGAGCCGCTGCCCCGTGATGTAGAAATTCTCGACTGCGCGCATCGTCTGCACGCCGTAGTAGACATCATCGGGGACTTCCAGTTCACCGAGGAAGTCATGCTCTTTTCTCATTGCTCTCTCTCTCCTTTACACATAGAAAACATTATAATTATAGTTTTCAACAATTGTATACAGTATACCACAAAACAATGAGAAGGGGGGACTTTTTGAAAAATAAATAATTCCTGCAATGTGTCCACGCATGGGATGAAATCCTTCGATAAAACATATTTATCCAATTATTTGCAGGATTGCGTGGCAGAGATTCGTTCTTGTTGCAGGATTCGATCTTTCCTATAATGGGGGACAACAGGAAGGAGGCGGCAGTATGGAAGGAAATGAGCGGCGCAGACAGCTCGCAAAGGTTCTGCATGCGACACTCTCTGCCGCCCCTGTCACGGCGGAGCGCCTCGCGAAGATGTTCTCCGTCTCCGTGCGGACGGTGCGCTACGATCTGGACGCGCTTGCCGAGGAGATGCGCAGCGAGGGGCTCTGTATCCGCACGCAGGCGCGGCGCGGCATCTGGCTCGAGCGGGTGGAATCCGTACAGGAGACAGTGACTCCTGCATCAGCACTCGATCAGAAGGAGCGGCGTGACCGCATCATCCTCGCACTTCTCGGCAGTGCGCCCTGCTCGATCGACGGGATTGCAGAGGAACTGGCGATCAGCCGCAACACCCTCATCAGCGATCTGAAGGATGTGCAGGCGACGCTCGAGCAGCGCGGACTGATCTATGTCTCGAAACGCGGTGCGGGGATTTCGGCAACGGGCGGCGAGCAGGAAATCCGCGATATGCTCATCCACATCTTCGCGAAGGAGGAGCACGACTTTCGCCATTTCGACCGTGCGGACGGGGCGGAGGCGGATTCACCGTTTCGCCGCTATGCAGAGGCGCTGCCGATGGCGGAGATTGCGGCATTCTTCCTCGATCTCTTGCGGCGGCACGGCGTTCTCGGGAGTGATCTCTCGATCAACCGCATGATCTGCGCACTTGCGGTTCAGCTGCGGCGGCTGCGCGAGGGGCACGCGATCACGGAGGAACGCCCTGTGGACTTCCTGTCAAACGAGGGGGAGGCGACAGAGGGGCTTGCGGCAAAGATTGCGTCGGGGATGGCGGACTATGCGCCGGAGTTTCTGCGTCCTGCGGAGGTGCAGCACATCGTGAAGGAGCTGCTCCACAGCCGCATCTACGTCTCTCATGAGGGGATGGAGCGCTCGCAGGAAACGGCGCTGGCGCTTGCGCGTGAGTTTGTCGAGTACGCGCAGGTCTGGCTCGGCGATACCTATGCGGACGATGAGGAGCTGCTGCGCAATCTCGCGGTACACCTGAGACCCGCCCTCGAGCGGGCACACGTCGGCATCGTGCTGACGAACCCGCTCCTCGGTCGGATCAGGGAACAGTACCGTTCGATCTTCCTGATTGCTGCGCGGGCGGCAGAGCAGCTGGGCGCGCGGATGAATCTGCACTTCTCGGAGGATGAGATCGGATATCTGACGCTCTATCTGGGCGCCGCCATCGAGCGCAAGAAGCGGCGGCGTACGCGCAAGCTGCCCGTCGTGCTCATCTGCGGCAATGGTGTCGGTACGGCGACCCTGCTCGCGCATACGATCCGCAACCGCCTGCCGAACCTCCACATTGTGCGCATCCTCTCCTACTACAATATGCGGGCGGAGGATCTGGAGGGCGTCGATGTCGTCATCAGCACCGTGCCCGTGGAGCTGCCGGACAAGGCGGTGCTGCGCATCTCGCCGATTCTGACGGATGCGGAGATCGAGGTCATTGAGGGGCAGCTGCAGTATCTCTATGACAGCCGCTTTATCATGACGGAGAATGCTGTGCATGAGCCGCGCGGAATGTGCCTGACCGAACTCCTCACGGAGGAGATGATCGCGCTCGATATGGCGGCTGAGGACTGGACGGCAGCGGTGCGCAGCGCGGGTCTCCTCTTGTGTGCGGCGGGCGCGGTCGAGGATCGCTATGTCGAGCGGATGGTGGCGAGTGTGCGTGAACTCGGTGCGTACATCGTCGTTTGCCCCGGCGTCGCCATGCCGCACGCGCGCCCCTCGGACGGGGTACGGCGGCTTGCCACGAGCTTCGTAAGACTCACGCATCCCGTCCCCTTTGCAGAGCGGGACGGGGCGGAGGCGGATCTCATCTTTGCCTTTGCAACGCCGGATGAAAAGGCGCATGAGGAGCTGCTGCTCGATCTTTGGGCAGTCTTCAGCGATGCAGAGACACTCGGGGAACTGCGGGACTGTACTGGGGCGGCGGAGGTTCGCACTGTGATTGAGCGCTGTACGGCAGCGCGGAAGGAGTGAAATTATGCTTGGGGAGTATATCTCTCCCGGCGGCATCCTGCTGCAGGAGGTCTGCCGGGACTGGGAGGAGTGCATTGATTGTGGGGCGGCTCCTCTCCTGCGCTGCGCAGCGATCCTGCCGTCCTATCCGGAGGCGATCAAGCGCAGTCATCGCGAGATGGGACCCTATATGGTCATCGCGCCGGGCATCATGCTCGCGCACGCGCGTCCGGAGGCGGGGGCTGTTGCGGTCGGGCTCTCGATTCTGACGCTGCGCGAGCCGGTCGTCTTCGGCAGTGAGCACAACGATCCCGTGCGGCTCGTCATCACGCTTGCGACCCCCGACGCCGAGAGTCATGTAAAGATGCTCGAGGCGCTGTCGGAGTTCCTGATGACGGACGGCATGGCGGAGCAGCTGATGTCGGTAGAGACAGAGGAGGGCGCACAGGCGCTCTTTGGTGAAAAGAAAAGGAGTGCATGACAATGAAGATTTTGGTTTGTTGCGGAAGCGGACTCGGAAGCAGTTTCATGATCGAGATGAACATCAAGAAGGCGCTGCAGGAGCTCAATGAGACAGCCGAGGTCTCCCACAGCGACCTCTCGTCGGCGGCGGGCATCAAGGCGGATATCTACGTGGGGACGCGCGATATTGCCTCTCAGCTCGTCGGGCTCGGCGGGGAGGTTGTCTCCCTCAACAATATGATTGACAAGAAGGAGCTGAGTGAGAAGATCGCGGCTGCGGTCGCAAAGGTAAAAGGATAAGGGGGAATCATTATGCTGAGTTTTATCCTTGATATTCTAAGTGTGCCGGCGGTGCTGATCGGTCTTGTTTCGATGATCGGTCTCATTGCGCAGAAAAAGGGCATCTCGGACATCCTGAAGGGCTCGATCAAGACCATCATGGGCGTCCTGATTCTCGGCGGCGGCGCAGGACTCGCTGTGGGTGCGCTCACGCATTTCGGCACGATGTTCCAGTATGGCTTCGGCATCAACGGTGTTGTGCCCCATAACGAGGCGATCGTCGGCATGGCGCTGAAGGAATTCGGCACGCAGACGGCACTCATCATGGCGTTCGGTATGGTTGCAAACATTCTCATTGCGCGCTTTACGCCGCTGAAATTCATCTTTCTCACGGGGCATCACACGCTCTACATGGCGTGCATGATCGGCATCATTCTCACGGTTGGCGGCTTTGAGGGCGTGACGCTCGTCGCCATCGGCTCCATCCTGCTCGGCTTCGTCATGGCATTCTTCCCCGCGATTGCGCATCCGACGATGAAGAAGATCACGGGCAGCGACGATGTCGGTTTCGGACATTTCAGTACGCTCGGCTACGTGTTCTCAGCGTGGGTCGGCGCGCTCGTCGGCAACAAGGAGCGCTCGACGGAGGACATCAACTTCCCGCAGAGTCTCGCGTTCCTGCGTGACTCCTCCCTTGCTGTCTCACTTGTCATGCTCATTCTCTTTCTCATTGTCGCCATTGCCTGCGGCCCGCAGTATGTGGAGTCGGAGTTGAGCGGCGGACAGAACTTCCTCGTGTTCTCGCTCATTCAGGCGATCACGTTTGCAGGCGGCGTCTACGTCATTCTCGCCGGTGTCCGCCTCATCCTCGCAGAGATTGTTCCCGCGTTCACGGGCATTGCAACGACGCTCGTGCCGAATGCAAAGCCCGCAATCGACTGCCCCGTTGTCTACCCCTACGCGCCGAACGCCGTGCTCATCGGCTTCCTCTCGAGCTTTGTCGGCGGCGTTGTGGGTATGGCGGTGCTGCTGCTCGCGGATCGCTCCTTCCCGGGGCTGCCGATCATCCTGCCGGGCGTTGTGCCGCATTTCTTCTGCGGTGCGACGGCAGGCGTCTTCGGCAACGCGACGGGCGGACTGCGTGGCTGTATCGCGGGCGCGTTCTCGCAGGGCCTGCTCATCACCTTCCTGCCGGTCTTCCTCATGCCAGTTCTCGGCAATCTCGGCTTTGCGAACACGACGTTCAGTGATGCGGACTTCGGCGCGGTCGGCATCATCCTCGGAAATCTCATTCATCTGCTGCGCTGATCTGATTCGATAAAAAGAGGGGTTGTTGTAAGAAGTCAAAACGGCTTCTTGCAATAGCCCCTTTATCTCAGGAGGGAACTATGGAAATTGAACAGCTGAAGGACACGGCGCGCAAAATTCGCCTCGCAACACTGCGCTCCATCCATGCGGTCGGCACGGGGCATGCGGGCGGTGCCCTCTCGATTGCAGATCTGCTCGCCGTCCTCTACTTTGACGAGATGCGTGTGCGTCCCGAAGAGCCGAACCGGGCGGAGCGGGATCGCTTCATCCTCTCGAAGGGGCATGCGTGCGCCTCTCTCTACGCCGCTCTTGCAAAGCGCGGATACTTCCCTGCGGAGGAACTGCTGACTCTGCGTCAGCACGGTTCACGCCTGCAGGGGCATCCCGACATGAAGGTCACGCCCGGCCTGGATATGTCCTCCGGTTCGCTCGGGCAGGGGCTGTCCATCGGCAACGGTATGGCACTCGCTGCAAAGCTGCGTGGGATAGACTATCGCGTCTACGTGCTGCTCGGCGACGGGGAGCTCGAGGAGGGGCAGGTCTGGGAGGCTGCGATGACGGCGCGCCGCTATGAACTCGATAATGTCGTCGCCATTGTGGACGCGAACGGGCTGCAGATCAACGGCGGTGTGGAGCAGGTCGCGGGGCTGACGGACATCGGTGCGCGTTTTGCCTCCTTTGGATGGAACGTCCTCAGCATCGATGGGCATGACATCGTAGCCATCCGTGAGGCGTTTGCAGCGGCGCGCAAGACCAAGGGCGTGCCGACGGTGATCGTTGCGCATACGGTGAAGGGGAAGGGCGTCTCCTACATGGAGAATCAGGCGAAATGGCACAGCGGCGTACCCTCGGATGATGAGTATGAAAAAGCTGTGCGTGAACTGGGAGGTGAGGCGTAATGGGAACGGCAATGCGAGAGGTATTCGGGCGCGTCCTGCAGGACATGGCAGAGGATGAGCGCCTCGTTGTGCTCGATGCGGATCTCGGTTCGGCGACCAAGACGCTGATGTTCCGTGATGTTTGCCCCGAGCGCTTCATCGATGTCGGCATCGCCGAGCAGGACTTGATCGGGACGGCGGCGGGGCTTGCCTCCTGTGGGATGATTCCCGTTGCGGCGACCTTCTCCGTCTTCCTCGCGGGCAGGGCACTCGACCAGATCAGGAACAGCGTCGCCTATCCGAAGTTGAACGTCAAGCTCGTGGGGACGCACGCGGGCGTGAGCGTCGGCTATGACGGCGCGTCACATGAGGCGGTCGAGGACATCGCCGTCATGCGCGCGCTGCCGAACATGACCGTGCTGTGCTCCTCCGACGCCGTGGAGACCGAGGCGATGGTGCGCGCGGCAATCGCGCACGAAGGCCCCGTCTACCTGCGGATCAGCCGCATTGGCACGGCGGACTACCATGCGCCGGACTATGAATTCGTCATCGGCAGGGGCGAGGTCGTTACGGACGGCAGCGACTGTACGGTCGTCGCGACGGGTATCATGGTCGAACAGGCAATGATCGCCGCGCGCGAGCTTGCGCAGGAGGGCATCCGCATCCGCGTCGTCAATATGCCGTCGATCAAGCCGATCGACCGCGCACTGCTCGTTGCCTCGGCAAGGGCGACGGGCGCTGTCGTCACGGCGGAGGAGCACAACATCATCGGCGGACTCGGCTCTGCCGTCGCGGAAGTGCTCGCGGAGGAATATCCCGTTGTCATGCGCTACGTCGGCATCAAAGACCGATTCGGCACGTCGGGCGATCCGAATGTCCTGCTCGAGGCATACGGACTGCGTGCCGCGCATATCGCGGCGGCGGTGAAGGAAGCGATACGCGCAAAAGCATAGAAACTTCAGCAAAAAAAGTGGGGCAGCCGCCCGAGGTCAAACGACCTCGGGCGGCTGCCCCGCTTTGTATGGTTGGAATTTACGCGTTATCCGCTCAGTGAATCTCGATCTGCTTGCGCGTCGGTGCCTCTGCCGTCTTCGGCAGGTTCACCTGCAGCACGCCGTCCTTGAACTCCGCGTGGATGTTCGCGTCGTCAATGCCGTCGATGTAGAACGAGCGGCTGACCTCGCCTGTGTGACGCTCGCGGCGGATGTAGTTGCCTGCATCGTCCTTTTCATCCTTCGACTCCGTGCGCGAGGCGGCAATCGTGAGATAGCCGTTCTCGTAGTGGAGGGCGATGTCGTCCTTCGTCATGCCCGGCAGATCGGCGGTCAGCTCATAGTGATCGCCACTGTCCTTCACGTCCACCTTGAACGAGGCGGCACCCCAGTTCGCGGCGGGGAAGTCGTCGCGGAAGAAGGAATCACGCATCGCATCGAAGAGGGCAAACGGATTTGCAGCGTCACGCTGTGCGAGAGAGCAGCGTCCGGAAAAAGGTACCAGTCCAAACATTGTAATCAACTCCTTAGAGGTTTTGCAACGGCGCGATGTTTGGGATTCGTTCCGTTGCGGATCATGTTTTTGTTTGCTCAGGTGCTTTCGTATCACCTTTCGACTCTTATTATAGCAGTAAAAGTCAAAAAGTCAATATGTCAAAAAGAAAAAGTTTGAAAAATTTCTGTGTGCGGCTATAATGGGGGCAGCAATGTTTTACAAGGAGGAAATACAATGTCAAATAAAGAGGTGCTCTTCATCGGTTATCCGAAGTGTTCGACCTGCCAGAAGGCGGAGACGTTCCTGCGCGCGCACGGGTGCAACGCACCGATGCGTGACATCAAGTCGGAGAAGCCGACGGCAGACGAACTGCGTGCGTGGCACGAGCGGAGCGGACTGCCGCTGAAGCGCTTCTTCAACACGAGCGGTATGATCTACCGCGAACTCGCGCTGAAGGACAAGCTGCCCGAGATGACGGAGGAGGAACAATACGCTGTGCTCGCCTCGGACGGGATGCTCGTGAAGCGCCCGCTGCTCATCACGAAGGACTGTGTGCTCACGGGATTCCGCGAGAAGGAGTGGGCGGACTGCATGACAAAATAAGTCCTTTCAGGAAACGCGGATCCATGCGGCACCAATCGGATGCTGTTTATTTTTCAGCGATACCTATAGACAATTGGCGGGGAAAGATGTAAAATACATGAAAAAGGGGGTTGTTTTAGTTAAGGAATCGCTAATAAAATGCAGTCTGCCACATACCAGAGCTTCCTTAATTCTGGGATTCTAGAGGGGATGGACGTTCAAATGAATTTGCGTGCAAAGATTATGATGCTGGTCGGCGTGCCGCTGATCTTCGTTTTCCTCATACTGCTGGGGACGATTTATTGGAAGGCGTCGGACAGCATCAAGGATGTCGCATCGCGTGAGATGATTCAGATGGCGGAGGTGAATGCTGCCAATATCAATACGGCGCTTCAGGCGAAATCCCGTCAGCTCGAGACGGTTACGCGGCTGTGGGGAACGGAGAATGCCTCGTACGATAAGATGATGTTGGGGGCGCAGGAGTTTGCAACCAAAACGTCTGATTTCTTTGTCGGGTTTCCCGATCAGCCGTTCATTGACGGCGCAGGATTTGATATTCCCAGCGATTTTGACGCAACCTCGCGCGGCTGGTACAAGGAGGCGGCGGAATCGACGAAGGTGTGTCAGTCGGCTGTCTATAAGGCGGCCAACGGTACGCCGGTCGTCAGTTTCAGTTCTGCGATTCGGAGCGGCGGAAATCTTGTCGGCGTTGCGGGCT
Organism: Selenomonas sp. oral taxon 126; assembly: GCF_001683335.1. Lineage (GTDB taxonomy): Bacteria > Bacillota > Negativicutes > Selenomonadales > Selenomonadaceae > Centipeda. Next base: position 500,571 of record NZ_CP016201.1, on the reverse strand, counting down.
GCGATCTGAACCTCGATATGGCCAGAGAGATGCTCTCGAAGGCAAAGATCTACGAAACGGGGAAGGCATTCCTGATCTCGAAGGAAGGCAATTTCATCTATCATGACAAGTATTCCCTCGACAACAGCATCTCCTCGGTGGATGACTCCGACCTGAAGGCGCTGGCGTCGACATTCCTCTCCGGAAAGCCCGTATTCACATCGAGTCCGAACAGCTCGGATAATTTCTACGCCTCAGTGCCTGTCGGTGATTCCGGATGGGTGCTCGTTCTGTGCGTGCCGCAGGCGGAGGTGTATGCCTCCTCAACCGAGCTCCTCGGCATCATGGTGGGCATCACGATTGCGGCATTCGTTCTGCTCGCAGCGATCCTCTTCTATATCGCTCGCCTCATCTCCGTTCCGGTCGAAAATCTCGCGGCGTTCGCGTCGAACGTTGCACGCGGGGATCTGCGCAGCGTGCTGCAGTCCACGGATCGTACGGATGAGATCGGCACGCTGCACAACGCATTTTGCAATATGACGGAGAATCTCCGCAAGCTCATACGCCGGCTCAGTGAGACGGCAGGAAGAGTTGCGGCATCCTCCTCCGATCTGACGGCGAATACACAGGAAGCGGCGCAGGCATCCGAGTTTGCCGCAAACTCCGTCGCGCAGATTGCAGAGACCTCGACGGCGCAGAGTGAGACGATCGTCTCTGCCGCAGCGATGATGCAGGAGGCATCCTCCAGCATTGGTGAGGTGACAGATGTCATCAAGGAGATTGTCACCTCCGCGAAAATGACGGAGGATGAGACACGTGATGGACAGGCCATCCTCAACCATACGATCAGTAAGATGAACACGCTGAAGGATGGGGCGGCTGTTGTTACGGAAACTGTGCGCGGCCTGCAGGAGAGCGCACATGAGGTCTCGAGCATCGTCGAGATGATCACGAGCATCTCTGAGCAGACGAACCTCCTTGCGCTTAATGCAGCGATTGAGGCGGCGCGTGCCGGTGAGCACGGCAAGGGCTTCTCCGTCGTTGCGGATGAGGTGCGGAAACTCGCCGAGCAGTCGAAGGAAGCGACGGCGAATATCTCCGAGCTCCTCAATGGGAATGCGGTTCAGATGGACAAGACGTTCCGTGCAATGGAGGAACAGTCCGTGAATGTCGAGAACAGCGTGGAGGAGATCCATCGTTCCGGTGAGAAGTTTACGGCAATCGCCTCGCACATTGAGTCTCTCTCGGAGAGCATCAACCACATTGCACAGATCGCGCAGTCGGTACAGCAGAACAATCAGCGTGCTGTCAACTCCATCGAGGAGCTCAGCAGCGGCTCGAGCGATGCGGACACGAAGATGCAGGAAGAGGTATCGAATATCTCGGCCGTGACCGAGGAACAGGCCGCCTCTATGTCGGAGATTGCGGCTGCGACCCGCACGTTGTCTGAGATCGCACAGGAGCTGCAGCAGATGACGAAGCAGTTCCAGACCTAAGGAAGCACTGATAAATTCAGCACCGCCATCTTAGCGCATCTTTTTTGCCCGCACTTCGTCGGCAAATCCTCTACATAGCCTTTGCTATGCGTTCGGTTTGCCTCCTAGTTCGGACGAAAAAATCTACGCCAATCTGACGGACTTCATTTTATCAGTGATTCCCTAAGATTCATAACAGAAAACTTGCGGAAGCACGGATCAATTCAGCGATTCCTTACGGCAGTCTGCGCTCTTTTCGAGGAGGTAGGCTGTCATTTTTTCGTGCATTCCACGGGGAAAAGGTGTAAGATAAAAGAAAATGGATTCTGAGAGAGGGATGTTTATGAAACGTGAATACATGGACGGCATTTTCTATGCCCTGCTCTTTGCGATCCCGGCGTATATTCTGGGACTGTACTTCCCGATTGTGGGCGGGCCCGTGTTCGGCATCCTGCTTGGGATGCTGTTCGCGAAGAAGCGACGGCCGAAGGCGGTGGAGGAGGGCATCAAATTCACGGGCAAGAAGATTTTGCAGTATGCGATTATCCTGCTCGGCTTCGAGATGAATCTCTTTCACGTTGTGGAGGTCGGGGAGCAGTCGCTCTACGTCATGATCTTCACGCTGCTCGCGGCATTCGGTGCGGCGTTCCTCATGGGGAAGGTGCTCGGGCTTGACCGCGATATGACCTCGCTTGTCGGTGCAGGCACGGCGATCTGCGGCGGCTCTGCGATTGCAGCGGTTGCGCCCGTGATTGGAGCAAAGGATCGGGATGTCGTGATCTCGATTGCGACGATTTTCTTCTTCAATGTGCTTGCAGTCTTTATCTTCCCGTTCATCGGACACTCGATGGGGATGTCCGACTTCGGCTTCGGGATGTGGGCGGGGACGGCGATTAACGATACCTCGTCCGTGGTTGCGGCGGGCTATGCGTACAGCCATGATGCGGGCGCGTATGCGACGATTGTGAAGCTGACACGCACGCTGATGATCGTGCCGGTCTGCCTCTTTTTCTCGCTGCTCGTGATGAAGGGCGCAAAGGAGAGTGGCGCGGGCTTCTCGCTCAGGCGCATCTTCCCGATGTTCGTGCTCTACTTCGTGCTTGCGTGCATTGTGAATACGACGGGCATTATCCCCGCAGAGGTTTCGCATGGGCTTGGGACGCTCGGGAAGTTCGCCATTGTGCTTGCGATGAGTGCAATCGGGCTGAATACGGATCTGCCCTCGCTTGTGAAGAATGGGCTGCGTCCGCTCGCGCTGGGCATGGTCTGCTGGATTGCAGTTGCGGGTACGTCGCTGATTGTTCAGCACGCGCTTGGACTTTTGTGAGGTGTTACTATGACTGACACACAGGAAATCGAGCTGCGCCCGTTCCCGCCATTTCTGCCGCCGAAGGCGACGGTGCTGATGATGGGGACGTTCCCGCCAGCGCCGGAGAAGCGGACGATGGAGTTTCACTATCCGAACTTCCAAAACGATATGTGGCGCGTCTATGGGCTTGTATTCTTTGGCGATCCCGCGCATTTTCAGCGCGCGGGGGAGAAGGCATTCGACGCGGAGCGGATCAAGGCGTTCCTGACGGAGCGCGGCATCGGCTCGTGTCCAACCGTGCGCCGCGCGATCCGCACGCATGGCAACGCATCCGATGCGTTCCTCGAGGTGGTGGAGAAGGTCGATCTGCCCGCCGTGCTCGCAGAGATTCCGGATTGCCGCCGCATCTGTACGACGGGCGGCAAGGCGTCGGAGATCCTGCTCTCCCTGCTTGAGACGGAGGTCAAGGCAAAGGATTTCAAGACGGGGGAAACCATCCCTGCGCGTTGCGGCGACCGTGATCTCCTCATCACGCGTCTGCCGTCCACTTCGCGCGCCTATCCGATGAAGCTCGAGAAGAAGGCAGAGGCATATCGAAAGTTCTTTGTCGAGGCGGGATTCGCGGTTGTAGAGTAAATCTGCAAATGCTGTCAAATGAAAAGGAGCTGTTGCACGAAGTCGTTTTGACTTGTGTAACAGCTCTTTGTTCGTGTTTCCTAGATGCTCAAAGCGCCCCTTCCACCGCTCACGCGGTCCCCCTCCCCCGTGTCGCACGGGGGAGGCTTTGCATTATGATAGCTTCCCCCGTCGAAACGGGGGAAGTGGCACGCCGTAGGCGTGACGATAGGGGCGCTCCGAGAGCAGTCCTTTCTTTTATGCAGTTTCTTAGGGAAGCACTGATAAATTCAGCACCGCCATCTTAGCGCATCTTTTTTGCCCGCACAACGCCTGCAAATCCTCCACAGAGCCCCACTCTGCGTCCGGTTTGCCTCCTAGTTCGGACGAAAAAATCTGCGCCAATCTGACGGACTTCATTTTATCAGCGATTCCTTAGAACATATCCTTATCGAGGACGATGGTCTGTTCGCGCGAGGGGCCGACGGAGACGATGCCGAGGGCGATGCCCGTGACCTCCGCCATGCGCTCGAGATACTTGCGCGCGTTCTCAGGCAGTTCCGCATAGCTGCGGACGCCTGAGATGTCTGTTTTCCACCCCGGGAAGGTCTCGTAGACCGGTTCGACCTCGGCGAGGACATTGAGGCTCGCAGGGACACCATTCAGCAGCTCGCCCTTGTACTTGTAGCCCGTGCAGATCTTGATCTCGTCGAAGCCGTCGAGGATGTCGAGGCGCGTGACCGCCATGTAGTCGATGCCCGAGAGCAGCCCCGCGTGGCGGACGACAACGGCATCGAGCCAGCCCGTGCGGCGCGGACGCCCCGTGACGGTGCCGAACTCATGCCCTGCCTCGCGCAGCTTGTCGCCGATCTCGTTCAGCTGCTCGGTGGGGAAGGGACCCTCGCCGACGCGCGTGCAGTATGCCTTGACGACGCCGACGACACTGTCGATCTTCTTCGGTGCAACGCCCGCCCCGATGGTGACGCCGCCCGAGATGGGGTGGGACGCCGTGACGTAGGGATAGGTGCCGTAGTCGATGTCGAGCATGGTCGCCTGTGCCCCCTCGAAGAGCACCTTGCGCCCGGCATCGATCTCCTCGTTGATGAGGGGGATCGTGTCCGTGACAAGCGGGCGCAGACGCTCCGCATAGTCCTCGTACTCTGCGAGCACTTCCTCATAGTCGAGCGGCTCGTGGAAGTAGACGGCGGCAAGCTCTCCGTTCTTGACATCGAGATTCTTCTTGAGTTTCGCCGCGAAGGTGTCCTTTTCCATGAGGTCGCAGACGCGGATGCCGATGCGGTCGTCGCGATCCATGTAGCAGGGACCGATGCCGCGCCCCGTTGTGCCAATCTTATCCGCACCGCGCTGTGCGTCGCCGATGCCGTCCATCAGACGGTGATAGGGCATAACAACGTGTGCGCGGTCAGAGATGCGGATGTTCGACGTGTCGATGCCGCGCGCCGCCATGGCGTCCATCTCCTGCAGGCAGACCTCGGGGTCAAAGGCAACGCCGTTTGCAATGATGTTGTGCGTGCCCTTGTAGAGGATGCCCGACGGCAGAAGGCGGAGCTTGTACTCCTCACCCGCCGCGACAACGGTATGACCCGCGTTGCAGCCGCCCTGGAAACGGACGACCGTGTCCGCCTTGCTTGCGAGGTAGTCGACGATCTTCCCTTTGCCCTCGTCGCCCCACTGCGTTCCCGTGATAACGATGGTTGACATGATAAAGTCCCCCTTATTTTCTTCTCTCAAAGACCAAAGCGCGCGAAGATGGAATCCACATGACGCAGGAAATAGGTATGGTCAAAGCAGGCGTCGATCTCTTCCTTTGTGAGATGTGCGGAGATGTCGGCGTCCTTCTCGACGTTCGTGCGGAAATCCTCGTTGTCGAGCCAGCGCTTCATGGCGTTGCGCTGCACCCAGACGTAGGCGGTCTGGCGCAGGATGCCCTTGCTGACGAGCGATGTGAGGATGCGCTGACTGTAGATGAGTCCGCCCGTGCGGTTCATGTTGTGCAGCATGGCGTCGGGGTAGACGAGGAGCTTGTCCACGATGCCCGTCAGCTTGTGCAGGCAGTAGTCGACGTTGATGGTCGCGTCGGGCAGGATGACGCGCTCGACGGAGGAGTGCGAGATGTCGCGCTCGTGCCAGAGCGTCATGTCCTCGAGTGCCGCGACGGCGTTGCCGCGCACGAGGCGCGCCATGCCGGAGACGCGCTCGCAGTTGATCGGGTTGCGCTTGTGCGGCATGGCGGACGAGCCTTTCTGCCCCGCCTTGAAGAACTCCTCTGCCTCGCGGATGTCCGTGCGCTGCAGGTTGCGGATCTCGGTGGCGATCTTCTCCATCGTGCCCGCGATGATGGCGAGCGTCGTGACGAACTCGGCGTGACGGTCGCGCTGGATGACCTGCGTCGCGAGGCGGACGGGCGTGATGCCGAGCTTCTTGCACGTCAGTTCCTCGATGCGCGGGTCGATGTTCGAGTAGGTGCCGACCGCGCCCGAGAGCTTGCCGACGGAGACGATCTCCTGCGCGCGCGTGAGGCGCTCGATGTCGCGCTCGATCTCCGCGCTCCACAGCAGCAGCTTCAGCCCGAACGTCATCGGCTCGGCGTGGATTCCGTGCGTGCGTCCGATGCACGGCGTCCGGCGGAACTCGACGGCGCGGCGGCGCAGCACCTCGCGGAACGCGCGCAGGTCGTCGAGGATGATTGCGGCAGCATCGCGCATCATGACGCAGTATGCCGTGTCCTTGACATCGCTCGAGGTCAGCCCCTTGTGGATGTACTTCGAGTCCTCGCCGACATTCTCCTCGAGGTTCGTGAGAAAGGCGATGATGTCGTGATCGGTCGTCTTCTCGATCTCGTTGATCCGCGCGACATCGAACTTCGCATTCGCTTTGATGTTCTCCACGGCGGCGGCGGGGATCTCACCCAGCTCCGCCATCGCCTCGCACGCGGAAATCTCCACGTTCAGGATGGTCTGCCACTCGTTCTGAATCGACCAGAGATGCCCCATCTCCGGGCGTGTATAACGTTCTATCATCTGCGTCCTCCTGTTCATGTAAATGAACATAACCCAACATTCATATCATATATCGCGCGGCGTGGAATGTCAATCACGCCTTTGCCGTAGGCGGGTCTTTTCTCTCATGTTCATTTCAGACAATATACGCTATAATAGTATAAATAAAGAAAGGGGGCGGCTGTGATGGAATTTCGTCGGATTCTTGCTGTGGGAGATGTGCATGGATATGCAGATCGGCTCAAGGCTCTTTGGAAGCAGATTGCATTCGACGATAAAGAAGATATGCTCGTCTTTCTCGGTGACTATATCGATCGTGGTGCTGCTCCCGTTGAGGCACTGCGCTTTGTGCAGACGCAGGTGGAGCGCTATGAGCATGTGCACGCGCTCTGCGGCAATCACGAGGCGATGATGCTCGGCTATCTGAAGGAGTATGGGCTGGGCAGAACGCTCCTCGGGCACTGGAATGTCTGGCTGATGAATGGCGGCAAGGTGACGAAGGCGCAGCTCGCTGCGCTTCCCACAGAGGAGCGCGAGGCACTGATCGGATTTGTCAAGGCGCGTCCTCTCTATTTCCGCATGCAGCACGGCGGGCAGAGCATCCTCTTCGTCCATGCAGGCGTGCATCCCACGCGAACAAAACAGACATCGAACGATCTGCTCTGGATTCGCGACGAATTCTTCGAGCTCTATCGCGGCGCGGAGCTCGTCGTTGTCGGGCATACGCCGACGCAGGCGATCGGCGGGCGCGACATGAGCCGCAATGTGCCGCTCTTTCTGCCGAACAACATCATTGCGTGCGATACCGGCTCGTTCCTCCCCGGTGGGCGGATCAGCTGCGTGGATGTTGCGCGCTATCTCGACCTGCGCGCGGACGGACGAACGCTGACGGAGGAGGAGCGCGCCTCCTGTTATATGCAGTCGGCATGAGGCGATGAAAACAGTTGACTTGAAGCCCATACCAAGGTGTATGCTGAGGTGTATGGGAGATTATAAGGGAATGAATCTATGGCAAATAAGAATATAAATCGTCGAAACTTTATCAAGGCTGCGGGTGCAGCGGGCGTGCTGGCGGTGGGCGGGGCTGCGCTCTGGCAGCTCGATCTGCTGCGTGGGCTGCGCGATACGGCGCTGCGGCAGTTCCCGGGTGTGTTTTATGTGGAGCGCCTGCGGCAGGTTGTCGCGTCGGATGTGGGGCGCGGGCGCGTCCTTATGTGGGAGGTATCCTCCCCTGTGGAGAATCAGATGGTCGAGCTGCGCGTGCAGGGGGCGGATGGTGTGCGTCGCTTTGCCGCAGAGGATACACGCTTTACCGATGACGGTACGGACGTGTACCAATACACAGCGGAGCTTGACCTTACGCCGGGCAACTCCTATCAGTACCGTATTACGGCGGGCGATGCGGCGACCGACTGGCAGATGCTCTATGCGCCGACCGAGAATGAGAACTACAAGATGCTGATCTTCCCGGACTCCCAGTCCTCGGACTATGCGGACTGGAAGCAGCTCGCGCATCTGGCGTGGGCGCGCAATACGGATGCAGAGATCTTCACCTGCATGGGCGATCTCGTGGACAACGGCGAGGATCGTCTTCAGTGGACAGAGTTCTTCGTCGGGATCAAGGAGATGCAGCGATCGATCCCGATGGCGCCTGTCATGGGGAACCACGAGACGTATAATCGCGATTGGAAAGTGCGCCTGCCCGAGGCATATCTGCACTACTTCAAGACGCCGCGCAACGGAAGCAAGGATTTCGAGCGTTACTACTACTCGTTTGACTACGGCGACGTGCACTATGTTGTGCTCTGCACCCAGCAGAAGGAAATCGGGGAGTTCAAGAACGGGCTCGTCGAGGAACAGCTTGCGTGGATTCGCCGTGATCTGAAGGCGCATCGGAAGCGTTGGAACATCGTCCTCATGCACAAGGATGTGCTGCAGTATCGCATCAACGGACGCCCCGAGCGCACGGAGGGCATTGATGAGGAGAACGGGCGCGTGTGGATGCCCATCTTTGACGAGCTGGGGATCGACATCGTGTTCACGGCACATCTGCACACATACCGCAACCGCGGGCATATCTACGGTTTCGAGAAGGGGGCGGCGAAGAAGGGGCCGCTCTACATCCTCACGGGCGTTGCGGGCAATGTGCGCTATCCGAATCTCTGGATTGACCACGCCTTTGACGAGGTGACGCTCCCGCAGCCCGAGACGGACAACTATCTCACGATGGATGTCACGCGGGATGCCATCGAAATTGCGTGCTTCCTGCCCGACGGCACGGAGATGGATCACGTGCGTGTGACGAAAACGTAAATAGTGAAAACAAAAGCGCATCTGAAGCGATGCGTTTTTTTGTGCGCGGAAAACATTTGTAAACCAGATAAAAATAATCTAGTTGACAGTAAACCTCCAAAAGTGTATGATAAAACAGATTTATTTCACCGATAAATATGCTTGGAGGTATCTGAACATTATGAAGCTAAGGGAAATGATTCTATGTGGGCTCTTTATTGCGCTCGTTGCCGTTGGGGCATTCGTCCGCATTCCGGTCGGGACGGATGTCTACACGCTGCAGTTTCTCTTTACGCTGCTTGCGGGCGTCATGCTCGGGGCGCGGCTTGGTGCGCTCGCGGTGGGGACATATGTGCTGATGGGGCTGGTCGGGATTCCCGTATTTGCCTCGGGCGGCGGGCCGGGCTACGTCCTGCAGCCGACGTTCGGCTATCTCGTGGGCTTCATCGTGCAGGGCTGGGTGACGGGTGCGATGTGCCGCACAGGCGCGCCGACGTTCCGACGCGTCCTCGTCGCGTGTCTCGCGGGCATGGCGGTGGTCTACGTCTTCGGCATTTCGTATTTCTACTTCGCGTCGAACTACATCATCGACGCGCCGATCGGCTTCTGGGTCGCGATCTGGTACTGCGGCGTGCTGCAGGTACTGCCGGATTTCCTGCTCTGCCTCGCGGCGGCGTACATCGGCGTGCGCACGCAGAAGGCGGGGCTGTGGCTGTAGATGAATGCCGCCGCATTTCTATCCGTGCGTACTCCACGCAAACGCTTAGTTACGCAAGCGGTCGGGCACTTATCTGCGAGGGAATCACGGACTCATTCAACCATTCATCTTGGCACATCTTTTTCGCCCTCTCTGCGTCGATAAATCCTCAGCATAGCCACCGCTATGCTTCCGGTTTATCTTCTTGACAGGACGGAAAATCTGCACCAATCTGAACGGCATCATTGAGTTCGTGATTCCCTAATACCTGCGGACTTCTTAAACGCGCGCTACGCGCTTGAACGAAAGAAATCCGCAGGGGGCAGAACGTGCCCTTGCTTCCGCTTGCTCCACTAGGGTTTGCTTAGGAGCGCCGCACGGATGCGTTTCCTCACAGTATAACGGTGTTTGAGGAACGTAAATACAGGTATTGATGTGAACAAGGAGAGCATGATGGGCAAGGCATTATTTATCACGGGGACGGGCACGGACATCGGCAAGACCTACGTCACGGGGCTGATTGTGAAAAAACTGCGCGGAGCGGGGCTTCGTGCGGGCTACTACAAGGCGGCGCTCTCGGGCGCGGAGGTCGGTGCGGACGGGCAGCTCCTGCCGGGGGACGCGCTTCATGTCGCGCAGGTCGCACAGCTTGCGCCGGAGGACACACACGTCTCCTACATCTATCGCGACGCCGTATCGCCGCATCTCGCCGCGCAGATTGAGAACCGTCCGATCAATTTTGATGTGGTGGAGCGCGACTACCGTATGGCGAAGGAGCGGACGGACTATCTGACGGTCGAGGGGAGCGGCGGCATCATCTGCCCGCTGCGCTGGGATGATGAGGAGCACGTCATCCTGGACGATCTCGCCCTGCGTCTCGGGCTCTCCGCGCTCGTCGTCGCGGATGCAGGACTCGGCACGATCAACGCGGCTGTGCTGACAGCGGAGCATCTGAAGGCACGCGGCATCCCTCTCGTGGGCTTCATCTTCAACAACTGGGTGGGCGGCACGATGGAGGAGGACAATGTGCGTATGGTCGAAGCACTGACGGGTGCGCCCGTGCTCGCGCGTGTCCCGCACGGCGCGGAGGAACTGCCGATGGCGGCAGAGGATCTTGCCGTTCTTTACAACTGAGAGGAGAGCTTTTATGCCGACAATCGAGGAGCGGGATCTCCGCCATATCTGGCATCCGTGTGCGCAGATGAAGGACTACGAGGAACTGCCGCCGATGGTGATCGACCACGCAAAGGGGGCGTGGCTCTACGACGTGCACGGGCACGCATATCTCGACATCATCAGCTCGTGGTGGGCGAATCTCCTCGGGCACGCAAACGAGAAAATCAACGCGCGGATTGCGGCGCAGCTTGAGCGTCTCGAGCACGTCATCTTTGCAAATTTCTCCCACCGTCCCGCGATAGAGCTTGCGGAGCGGCTGGCGCATCTCGTGCCTAGCGGACTGACGAAGTTCCACTTTAACGACAACGGCTCGTCTGCGGTCGAGGCAGCGCTCAAGATGGCGTTCCAATACTGCCAGCAGACGGGGCGCACGGAGAAAACGCGCTTCATGTGCCTCACGGAGGGCTATCACGGCGAGACCATCGGCGCGCTCTCGGTCGGGAGTATGGATCTCTTTGCCGAGATGTATAAGCCGATGATGATGGACAACATCCACGTCGAGGCACCCGACTGCTATCGCTGCCCGTTTGGACAGTCGCGCGAGTACTGTGCGTGCGAGTGCTTCGTTCACGCAGAGCGTGCCTTTGAAGAGCACGGGCATGAGACAGCGGCGATGATCGTCGAGCCGCTGCTGCAGGGTAGCGCGGGCATGCGCATCTACCCCGAGGCATATCTCAGGAAGTTGCGCGCCCTTTGCGATGCATATGATGTTCTCCTCATTGCGGATGAGATTGCAACAGGCTTCGGGCGGACGGGGCGGCTCTTTGCCTGTGAGCGCGCAGGCGTCACGCCCGACATCATGTGCCTATCGAAGGGGCTGACGGGCGGCTATATGCCGATGTCGATTACGATTGTAAAGGAGAAAATCTACGAGGCGTTCTATGCCGATTGGAGCGAGGGCAGGGCGTTCATGCACTCGCACACGTATGCGGGCAACCCGCTCGGCTGTGCGGCGGCGCTCGCAGTGCTCGACATCATGGACGAGGAGAATGTATTGGAGCGCGCCGAGGAGACGGCGGCGTGGCTCACGGAGCGCATGACGGAGGTGTTCGGCGCGCATCCGAACGTCGGCGAGATCCGCCACATCGGGCTGATTCACGCTGTCGAGCTGGTGGAGGATCGCACGGAAAAGCGTCCGTTCGACAGTGCGCGCCGCCTCGGCTATGCCATCTACCGTCGCGCGCTGAAGAACGGGCTGCTCCTGCGCCCGCTCGGCGATATCCTCTACTTCAATCCGCCGCTCAACATTGGAAAGCCCGACCTCGAAATCGCCATCGAGCGCATGAAACTCTCGATGGACGAGGTGCTTGGCGCATAAAAGTGAATACAAAGGGGCTGTTGCATGAGTCAAAAGACTTCGTGCAACAGCCCTTAGAATTCGTAATGTGTCCACATACTGAGGATTTTGACAGCTTTTTCTCTTCTAGGACTTGGTAGACGAGACGATGCTTGATATTGATTCGGCGGGAATATGCTCCCTGCAGATCACCCTGTAACTTTTCATACGGCGGCGGATTTTGAAAGGGATTTTCTCGGAGCAGATCGATCAATGCGCGTGCTTTTCTGTCCAGTTTTGCAGCCTTTAGTTTTTGCACATCGTTAGCGGCGTTCTTCGTATAGAAAATCTCGTACATTACCATGCAATCCCGCTCTCCGGAATGCAGTCGGCAAGCTCCGTGCGCATACCCTCCTGAATCTCGTCCTTCAGATGGGGGACAGAGGAGATATAGAGCGTTTCCATCAGTCCGCGATAGTCCTCCTCGCTGAGCATGACGGCGTTGCCGGACTTCGTGCTGATGTGGACAGGCTCGTTGTATTTAATGGTCTGTTCCAGCAGGGAAAAGATATTTCTGCGGAAATTTGTCGCGTTTACTACGGTCATGATACTCACCCCATATTCATTATAATGTACCTATTGGAAATCATCAAGAAGGGACTCCATACCAAAAGACGCACCCGCGCGGGTGCGTCTTTTCTATGGATGGAAATATGAAGGAGGGAAATGTTTTAGAAGTTCCAGCGCATACCTGCATCCATGCGCCACGCGGTCTTGATGTCGCCGCCGAAGGTCTTCTCGAAGTTGCCGTAGAGATTCGTGCGGTCATTGAGTTTCATCGTGCCGCCGAGCTGAACACCAACCCATGTGTCCTTTCCGCTCTGCGAGGTGATCTTCGGCGTGGATCCATCGGAGTAGTCCGTGTGGAAATCACCCGCGAATTCGTGGTAGAGCGAGACACGTGCGTAGTAGGTGCTGCGCTCTGTCTCCTTGCCAACGCCGAGTCCTACGCGTCCGATGAAGCTGTCAAACGGCTTCTGATGCACATACATCTTCATGCCGCTGTAGTCTGTGTCGCCTGTGTAGTTCACGCCGTTCAGGTGGCTGTAGATCAGCTCGAGCTGCGGCTCGACGAAGCTGCCGTCCTTCATGGAGATGCGCTTGCCGTACTCTGCCGAGAGAGAGCCGCCCCATGTGGTGAAGTCGCCCTTGACATAGTGCCCGTAGTCGTTGTAGACGGTGTACTCGTTCGAGAGGCGGCCGACCTTCATGATGAGATCGACGTATTCGCCCTGCTTGCCCGACCATGTGCCGTAGACACCGAGGTTTCCTTCCCTGTTCTTACCGTTTCCGGCGGCGTAGGAGGAGGAGCCGCTCATGTAGCTGCCCGCGACGCCGACGCGCCATGCGTCGTTCACCTTCTTGTCGTAGCCGACCTGAATGGTGGAGTAGTTCATGCGGAAGTTGGCGTTGTCCTTGTTGCTCGTTGCCTTTCCGCGATAGACACGCGCCCAGACGCCCGTCTCCTCGGGGGAGAGGCGGAGATCGCCCATGCGCTTCATGAGGTCGTTCGCCTCGGCGCGCCACGCCATTGAGGCTGCAGTCATCGCCGACTTGACGCCGCTCATGAGCTTCGTTTCGTAGTCGCCGTACTCGATCTTCGGATCGGGCTTCGGATCAGGTGTTGGTTTCGGTGTGGGCGGCTTCGGATCCGTACCGGGGTTCGTGCCCGGGTTGGTGCCGGGGTTCGTGCCGGGGTTGGTGCCGGGGTTGGTACCGGGATTGGTGCCGGGATTCGTGCCCGGGGTCGTGCCGGGATTCGGATCAGTTGCCGGCGTATAAGCATAGCCGCCCTGTCCGCTTGCCTTGTCAAATGTGATGTCCCCGACGCGCTTCGAGGCGGACGAGGTCGTGAGACCCTCGGCGATCTCGGCTTTGCCCGTGAGATTGCGTTCATTCGTCGTGTACGCCGTATAGTAGAGTTTCTTCGCGAGGGCGTCGAGCGTTGCACTGACGAGGTTCACATCCGCCGCCTTCTTCGACTCCGTATTGAGTCCGATGCTGTCCGTCGTGAGTGTGATGGCGCTGCCCGTCGCCGCCTTGGTGATGGTCAGTGCGCCGCCCAGCATCCGCGTTGGCGTCAAAGCGTCATGCGCATAGAACACCTTCGTATGACCGCTGTAGCTGTCGATCGTGATGGGCTTGGCATCCTTCTGGAAAATGACGCCCGCATGTGCGGCATCACTGCCGCCCGTGAACTTGGTTACACGGCTTCCTGCCCACGTCTCATGTGTGCCGGAGAGCTGCTCATTCGTCCACTGTGCGCCGTTTTGCAGATAGAAATTGAAGTCCGCCGCCTTGAGATTCGTCACGCCGCCCGTACCGCGCTGAGACCTGGTTGTCTCATAGAGCAGCGCACCGTGCCACGAGGAGTCTGCGGTTGTGAGCGCGACGTTCAACGTCCCCTTATTCTCATAGGAGGCCAATGCACCGCCGCCGTATTCAACTGACTTCTTCCCATATTCGCTGACTGCATACATATCGCCGCTGAGAACGGTCTTTTTCGAGCCTGCGGCGGCACCGTTCATGTTGATATTAACCTTGCCTGTCTGCTGGGTCAGCACGCGGTACCGCTTCGACTTGTCGGCGTCCTCTGCTGCCGAGAGGGTTCCGCCGCCGATGCTGACCGTGCCGCCTGCCTCGTAGCCCGTCGAGCCTGCAACACGAATGACGCTGCCCTTCACGTTTTGAATGTCGGTATTGCCCGTCACCGTGATCGTGGACTTGCCGCTCAGGGCGTGGAGCGCGGAGAGATTGCGCCCGTCGCCTGCGCCGCCCGTTGTCTTGCCTACGAGATTGCGGACGGTCAGATCGCCGTCGATGAACACTTCGCTCGCCTGTCCGATCGCGCCACCCGTTGTGATGCCCGAGACGCTGACGTTGTTGGCCCGTACCCCGTCGATGAGGACGGGTCCTTTTACCTTCAGCGAGCTGTTCGTGCCGGCGTAGATGCCGGCCGCCGCACGCGTATCCTTGTTGGTCGCGGAGATGGTGAGCGTCCTGCCCGCAGCGTTCCTGATCTCGATTGCCGCATTGGGGGAGAGGTTGATCGCGCGGGCGATCCTGTCGCTGCTTTCGGCATGCACAGTCAGATCGTGCCCGTTCATATCGACGACCATCGGATTCGTCTTGTCATAGGCGGAGGTGCCTGCATAGAGGGCGGAGACAACGGGATTGCCGCCGTCGTCCTTCGACTTTGCCGTCGTCGCCTCTGCGCGGTACGTTCCTGTGAGCGTCTTGGATGCCGTGATTTCCGTCGAGGGCGGCGGCTCGGGAGCAGGGGTAAAGGCATAGTCCGCCTGTCCCGTTATCTTGTTAAAGGTCAGTCCGTCCGTCTTCGTAAAGGTGCGGGCGGCGGAGGAGGTCGTCAGACCCTCGCCGACCTTGACCGTGAGTGCGAGATTGTCCTCATTGTTCTTGGCGCCGTCATAGTAGAGCTTGTTTGCGAGCGCCTTGACCACGCGCGATGTGAGGTTCTGCTCGACTGCGCCTGCGGTGGTTGTCCAGTCCCATTTCCCGCCGGCATCGGTGTGCAGTGTGATCGCACTGCCGCTTGCCGCCTTCTTGACGTGTACCTCGCCGCCGTTTACGGTGACGGTCTTTCCCGTCGCTGTGGATGTGACCGTGTTGCCGTAGAGAAAATAGCCCTTGCCGCTGAAATCCTCGATCGTGAGCTTGTCCGAGGACGCAGTTCTCGTCATGTCGAAGACGCTGCGTCCTACCGTGTTCGACGCTGCGAGGTTCTTCACATGGCTCGTGCCCGTGAGATTCCAACGTGCGCCGGATGCAAGGTGACTCATATTCAGCTGGGAAGCGGTTCCCGTTTTGCCCTCCCAGAGGGCGTCGTTGCCCATGTGGAGGTTGACCTCGCCATTGCTGTTCCCCTTCCAAGAGGAATCCGAGGTGCCTAGACCGATGTTGATGACGCCGTTTGCCGTGCTGAGATCGCCTTCGAGCACGGTTTTGTTCGCGCCCGCGCCCGTCACAGTCCCTGCGCTGTCCGTCGTCACGTTGATGTCGATGCGACCCTTCTTGTCAGCCGTCCCGGAGGAGCGTGCGAGGAGCGCGCCGTTCGTTGCCCGAATCGTGCCGCCCGCAACGCTGATGTCGGATGCGGATGCGTCGAGCGCTGCCGCTGCCTTTGCACCGTCCGCCGCGATGTCTGCAAGCCCGTTAATCTTAACGGAGGAGCGTGTACCCGTCGTGGCAGCCTTGACCACGGCGGTATTTGCGGGCGTGCCGGACGCGGCGCGGAGCTTTACCGTCTTATCCGTAGCCGCATCGACTGTCACCTTGCCGCCGTTCTTCGCCTCTATGGCGGCGCTGTTCGCAGAACGTGCCGCGATGTCGAGATTGCCCGCGTTCTTGACGGTGATTTCCTTGCCGTCGGCAGCGATGCCTGCGACGGAGGCGGCACTGTTCGCAGAGACGGTGAGGTCATGCCCCTTCATGTCGATGGAGAGCGGCTTTGCCGCTACATCGTTGTTCGTGATGGCGGCAGGGGCGTTGTTCGTCGTGATCGTCGTCCTGTCCTTCGTGAAGACGTAGCTGCCATCGGACTTGCGCACGCCGCCGGTCGCGTATACGGTGTCGGCGGCCGTATTGGTAATCGGTGCGGTGAAGTTCTCGATTGTCTGATCGTGGTAGACGGGTGCGGTCGCACTGTATACGCCGCGATGATCCGCATCGAACGCAATGTAGCCGAAGCCGTCCGTCACCTGTGCACTCGATGCGGTCAGCCCCTCGAGCACCTTGACCGTGCCGCTGAGGTTGCGGCTGTCCGCACTGTCCATATAGTAGAGCTTCTTTGCGAGCGCCTTGAGGACATCCGTGAGGTTGGCAGAGGTGACGCCCGTATGCTCGGTGATCATCGTCGCGTGGCTGTTTGCCGCCGCCTTCTCGACCTTCACATTGCCGCCCTTGAGCGCGGTCGGCGCAGCGGCGTCATGCTCGAAGAAGAAGTTCGTATGCCCCGCATAGTTTGCGATGGTGAGATCCTTCGCTTCCTTCATGTAGACATTGCCTGCGCTTGCAGCAGCCGCGCCGCCTGTGAGCTTCGTGAGACGGCTTGCGATAAGACCTGCCGTCGTGCCGTAGTGCTCATTGTACCACGAGGCGCCGTTTTGCAGGTAGAGATCCACCTTGCCCTTTTCACCGGCAAGGATTGTGCCTGTGAGCTTGGAGTCCGCCGTCGTCAGCGCAAGGCTTGTCAGCGGGTATTTTCCCTCTTCGGCATATTCGCCGTGTGTCAGAACATTGCCCTCGATCTCGACCTTGCTCGTGCCGAGATTGCCGTCTGCATCCATATTGACAAAGACGCGCGAACCCTTGCCCGTATTGCGGATGGCGCGATGCTCGGCGTTGCTGCTCTTTTCCTGCTTGAGCGTCAGTCCGTCGAGCTGCGTCGTGCCGCTCAGTGTCGCCTCAATCCCCGTGACATCACTGCCCGTGGCACCCTTGACGGTGATGTTCGTATTACCCTTGACGCGCAGGAGATTGTCGCTCGTGTTGTAGATGCCGTAGGTTTTACCGATGCCCTCGGCGTTGATATTTAGCGTCTTTGCCGTAATGGTGATGGCGCCGTTCTTTGGAGTATTGCCCAAGACAGTGCCGCGGTGATACAGTCCTGTGAGGAAGCCGTTGGTCGTTTTTTTCGCCTCGACGGTCAGCGTCTTATCTGCGGCATTGATGGTGATGGGCTTGTTATCGCCGAGGATTGCACCGTTATAGCGGTCGGATTTGATCGTCGAGTCCTTCGTAAAGGTGTAGACGCCCTCGGATTTTTCGACCTTGGCCATGACGTACTCGGAGACGCTTCCCGATGTAATCTGGCTCGT